>CAZWBN010000052.1:0-10386 GCA_964632095.1 uncultured Clostridia bacterium
TATATGAGTAAGCCAATTAAAATTATAGTTAATATTGTTCCTAAGAAGTTTGATATAGAAAAGAAAATTCAAGAAATAATAAATTAGAAAGAACTCGGCAGTTACGTATTAGACCAAAACTCAATGTCTCTGAAATGCATATTATCACCGAAATTAACTTTCATCTCTTCACAACCTCTTTCCTCCCTGGAATGAGTAACTAGGGAGAAATTTTATCACTTTCGGTGACATTTTATTTTGATCTAACCAGCTCATTTCGGTGACATTTTTTATGATCTAACGCGAAATCTTAATTTTTTCATCAATCTTATGTTATAATCCCTTTTCTACAATGAGGGAAAAAAGGGAAGTGAAATTTTATCTTACAGATTTTGCAATGATTTTTGCTGCTTTTATATGGGGAATAAATCTTCCAGTAATAAAAGTTTCATTGAGGGAAATGACACCCCTTGCCTTTAATGGAATCCGTCTGAGTTTTGCTTCATTGTGTCTTATTGGAGTGGTTTATATTATAGAAAAAAATTTATATATTCCTCGTTCTATGTGGAAGATAATATTATTTCAGAGCATAATAGGAACAACAATTTATCAATTGTTCTTTATTCATGGAATTAATTTTACAACAGCAACATCTACTTCAATTATCTTAGCCATGTCTCCTGTATTTATTGCTTTACTGAGCAATTTAGTCAAACATGAAAGACTTAATATAATTGCATGGACAGGGATTTTTCTCTCCTTTATTGGTTTTTATTTTGTCATCAAACCTAATATCAATTCCTTAAATTTAAGTATAAATAAAGGCTTAAAAGGTGATTTATTAATTCTTGGAGGGATTCTCTCCTGGGCAATTTATACTGTTTCAGCAAAACCTTTGCTGGAAAAAATTTCTCCCCTTAAATTCACAGCAATTACAATGGCAATAGGAACAATTCTCTTTATTCCCTTCTCTTTTAAAAACATAAGCGCACTTGAATTTAGCAATATCTCCCTTTCTGCATGGGGAGGATTGATTTATTCCGGGCTTTTTGCTCTTGTAATCTCATATGTTATCTGGTACTCATCAGTTAAAAAGGTAGGAAACAGCAAGACTGCAATTTACTCAAATCTTCAACCCGTATTTGCCATATTTTTTTCATATATAATTTTGAGAGAAAAAATAAGTCTATTTCAGTTTATTGGTGCATTAATAATTCTTACAGGCGTTTACCTGACAAGATGGGGTGACATAATATTTAAAAAGTGAAAGAAAAATCGATTTGACTTACTGTTTTCTTTTTAATAGCATAATAAAAGAGGAAATTGAATAAGCAGGTGTCTCTAAAAAATAAAAAAACCATAGTTTTAATCACAGATTTTGGTGAAAAAGATTATTTTGTTGGTTTAATGAAGGGAGTAATTTTAAATATAAATCCAGATGTAAATATTGTAGATTTAACTCACTCTATCCCATCATTTAATATAAAAATTTGTGATTTTGTTTTATCAAACTGCTATCATTATTTTCCCAAAGGCGCTATTTTTGTAGTTGTTGTTGACCCTGGGGTTGGTTCCAGAAGAAAAATATTACTTGTAAAGACAAAAAATTATTATTTTATTGCTCCTGATAATGGAGTATTAACATCAGTTCTTGAGAAGGAAAAACCCGTTAAAATATTTTCCGTAGAAAATAAAAAATATTTTCTTGAAAAGATAACTGCAACCTTTCACGGAAGAGACATATTTTCACCTGTTGCAGGGTGGCTTTCTCTTGATGTGCCCTGTGAAGAATTTGGACCACCTATCTCTTCTTTTAATAAAATAACGCTTGAGAAACCTGTTATAGAAGATAAAAAAATTAGAGGAGAAATAATGTATATTGATAAATTTGGAAATGCCATCACTAATATTAATATAAATTCAGCCGAGAATTTCTTAAAAGAGGAGAAATTAAAATTAAAAATCAAAAACAATCAAATTCCTGTAGTTTTTAGAAAGAATTATTCTGAAGGTAGAGAAGGAGAAATTTTTCTGATTTCAGGGAGTCTCAATTATCTCGAAATTGCGTGTAATAAATTTCCTTTAATTCGTAAAATAAACATAAAAGAAGGAGAAAAAATAGAGATTTTAAAATGGAAATAGATTTTAAACATTATCGTTACCAACGTCCTTCAGAAAGAAGAAAAAGAAAGAAAAGGAATCTGATAATTCTATTAATTCTCCTCATTGGATTTTCTCTCCTTGCGTGGGACCAGATTTCTTCCTTTTATATTATTAAAGGCAAAAAATTAATTCTGAATGGAAAATATGACCAGGCGGAAAAAGTATTAATCAAAGCTTTAGCATTTAAACGAAAAAAAACTGAAATTTATGATGCGCTGGGAATATGTTGCCTCTGCCAAAAAAAATCACCTGCCAAATATTTTCAACTTGCTTTAAAAAAAGGAATTAAAAAAAGTCTTCTAAACTGGAAAGAAATACTGGATAAATTAATATCAAGAGGAGAATACGATTCAGCAGAAATATATATTAATTATCTAAAAAAATGGTTAAAATCTCAGGACTTATTTTTTTATGAGGCAACTATTTTACTCGCAAATTATGAAATTAAATCAGCAGAAAAGATCATAAACAATTATCCACAAAATGTTTTAAAAAAATTTGAAAAAAGAGTAAATCTCCAGAAAAAGATTCTTAAAAATCTAAAAGATAAAAAAATTTTCTACTTCGTATTTGATAGAAAGCATAAACCTCTTTATGGAAAAAATATAATAGAAAAAGATAATATAATTCCTGTCCATTCGGGTTTACCTGTTTTTAACTGGAAAGCATTCCCTGAAAAGGATTTTAAAAATCGGATAATTCTTACAATAAATTCAAAGATTCAATATTCTGCAGTCAAAGCTCTTGGAAAATATTATGGTTCTATTGTAGCAATCAATCCTCAAACCGGAGAAATATTGGCTGCGGTCAGTAAAAAAGCAAAAAATGACGCATCTTATCTAAATCCATGTTTTCAAAAATTATATGAGCCGGGTTCAATCATCAAATTATTAACTGCAGTTGCATTTCTGGAAGAGAAAAGAGAAAACTTTTTTCCATATTTCTGTAAAGGTGTGGAAAAAATAGATGGTAAAGTATTATATGACTGGCTTTCTCACGGAAAAATCAAAGACCTTCCTGAAGCCTTAACTTTTTCATGTAATCTTGCTTTTGCAAAAATAGGATTAAATTTAGGATGGGAAAAGGTCGAAAAAGTCTTTAATAAATTTTTAGCTTGCAAAGAAATAAAAATAGAAGGCATTCCCTTAACTTCCCCCCAAATACCTCAAAAAATTGATAATGAATGGGATTTAGCAAGAACATGTATTGGATTGAATAAATTAAAAATTACTCCTTTTCATGCAGTCCTTATAGCTTCAGTGATCGCAAATAGAGGAATTTTAATGAAACCCTTTTTGATCAAAGAGAAAAGGAATATTTATGGAATTCCATATTTTAAAAAATTTCCATGCGAGATTAAAAGAGTTATTTCTGAGGAGATCAGTTATAAATTGAGAGATGCGATGGTAGAAGTTGTGGAAAAGGGTACGGGTAAAAGAGCTAAAATAAAGGGGCTTCAATTCTCTCTTAAAACGGGCACAGCAGGGGAGAAAAAGAAAGGATATAATTCAATTCTGATAGGTTTTGCACCTGCTCTCAATCCCAAAATAGCCTTCTCAATTTTTGCAGAGGGTGCTGGAAGGGCAGATGTTGAAGGCGCAAAAATTACCAGGAGATTCCTGGAATCTATCAGAGAGGAATTGAAATGATTGAAATCAAAGGTGAAATTGAAAGAATTATATTTTTTGACCTCGAATCAGGATATACTGTTGCTGAATTTCTAACAGAGGAGGGAGAATTAATCACAATTGTTGGGAATTTTCATCCATTATCAGTTGGAGAAACCCTTAAAATCTTTGGAAAATGGGAAATTAATCCAAGGTTTGGGACTCAATTTAGAGTAAAAAATTTCATTCCAATTCTTCCATCTTCTATAAAAGGCATAGAAAAATATCTTTCTTCTGGATTGGTTAAAGGAATCGGTCCTGTTCTCGCTAAAAGAATTGTAAAGAAATTCGGTGAACAAACGATAAAAATAATTGATGAGAATCCTGAGAAATTATTGGAAGTAAATGGAATTGGAACTCAAAAAATGGAAGAAATAATAAATTCATGGAAACGGAATAAGGAAGTAAGAGAACTCATTATTTTTCTCCAGCAATATGGAGTGTCAACAAACCTTGCTCTAAAAATTTACAACCACTATCAATCAAATTGTTTTAAAATACTGAAAACCAATCCCTACCAGTTATGTTATGATGTATGGGGAATTGGTTTTAAAACAGCTGACCAGATTGCGATGAAACTTGGAATATCTCCAGATTCAATCGAAAGATTAAAGGCTTTTATAATATATCTTCTAAATCAGGATATTATTCAGGGTAATGTTTTTTCATCAATTGAAGATGTGAAGAAAAAATGCGAAAAAGAATTAAAAGTCGACCCAGAAAAACTCGAAGAAGCTCTTGAAGAATTAAGCAAAAGGAGGAAAATAATAATCGAGGATTTTAAATCAGGGGGAGGAGAAAACTGCAAGGCAATTTTTCTGCCATATTTATATCAGGCTGAACGAAAAGTTGCGCAAGTAATTTTAGAGCTTGCCTCATCCCCTGTACTTATCCCTCCCTTTAATATTCAAAAGGCTATTTCAGAAATAGAAAATGAAATGGGAATTAAACTTGCTGAAGAACAAAAAATAGCCATTGAAAAATCTTTGCAACATAAAATTTTAATAATAACAGGAGGACCAGGAACAGGTAAAACAACCATTATAAAGGTAATTGTCGAATTATATAACAAACTGGGCAGAAAATGCTTACTTGCTGCACCAACAGGAAGAGCATCAAAAAGATTATCAGAGGCGACTCAACACGAAGCTAAAACAATACATAGACTGCTTGAATATAATCCTCATCAGAATTATTTTCGAAGAAATGAAGCAAATCCTCTTGATGGAGATGTGCTGATAATTGATGAGTTTTCCATGGTTGATTTACCATTAATGTATCATCTTGTAAAAGCCCTTCCTAAATGGATTCATTTAATTCTTGTGGGAGATAAGGACCAATTGCCCTCTGTTGGTCCCGGAAATTTAATAAAGGATATAATTGATTCAAAAAAAGTGGAGACAATTGAATTGAATGAAATTTTCAGGCAGGCAAAGCAAAGTTTAATTGTGATAAATGCCCACCGGGTGAACAGAGGTAAATATATAATCATTCCCCGTTATAAGAATAGTGATTTCTATTTTATAGAGGAAGAAAATGAGAAAAATGTTTTTGAATACATTTTAAAATTTTATACAAAAGAAATACCTTACCGCCTAAATATTCATCCTTTATCAACAAAAATTCAGGTAATAAGTCCAATGTATAAGGGACTGGTTGGAGTAAATAATTTAAATCAGGAATTGCAAAAAATTTTAAATCCAGGAGGAAATGGCATACAGGTTGGAACAAAAAAATATAAAATTAATGATAAAGTAATGCAGATAAAAAATAATTATGAAAAGGAAGTGTTCAATGGAGATGTGGGTAGAATAGTAGAAATTGATAAAGAAAATTTCAGCCTTTTAATTGAATTTGATGAGAGGAAAATTCCTTATCAAAGGGAAGAGCTTGATGAAATTACTTTAGCCTATGCAATATCTGTGCATAAATCTCAGGGCAGTGAATATGATGCTGTTATAATTCCTATACTTTTCCAGCATTATATAATGCTTCAGCGAAATCTTTTCTATACTGCTCTTACACGAGCAAGGAAGCTTGTTGTTATTATAGGTTCAAAAAGAGCAGTATATATAGCTATTAAAAATGATACTCCTTTAAAAAGAAACACTTTATTAAGGGAAAGATTAATTTCTGAGTTAACGCGGTTAATTGACAAATAAGGAAAACTTTTTTATATTCAGAAACAGAAAAGGAGGACAAAATGAATTTAGTTGAAAAAAAAGAAGGAAAAATAGTTGTTATTCTATTAATAATTTTTATTCTGATTTTAATAGCATTAGCCGTGGGCTATTATCTTGGCACATTAAAATATGAAAAACAATTTGAAAACCTTTCTAAAGAATTTGATAAATTCAGATCAAATTATGAGTATAGACTTACTTCAATTGAATCTAAGGTGAGCAAGATTATGGCTTTTGTGTCTGAAAAGAAAGGAGAAACAGAAGAACAGGTAAATAGAATAAAACTTATGAGTTTATTACTGAAAGCAAAAGGAGAAATAATATCCTGTAAATTATCTCTGGCAAATGAAGATAAGAATAAATCATTTGAACAAATTGATAATGCAATTCATACATTGAGGGAAGCGCTTACTTTAGCAGGAAGGGGAGAAGCAGAAGAAATTGAAAAAATTCGACTCGATTTAGCAACAGTTAAGGGTTATCTGGAAAGCAATATTAAAAAAGCTCAGGATGAACTTGATAAACTTTGGAGAAAAATAGACGATTTAATACCAAGAGAGTAAATTTAAAAATTTCAAATGACAAATGTCAAATTTCAAAAATTAAGTAAAGCAATGAGAAGAAAATTTATTTTTATTATAATTGCAATTTTTATAGTGTTTTCTTTAATTTATTCTCAGATTCCCAGAGAAAAGTTATTGAAAAGAATCTCCATTCCTTCTCAAAAGCATTTAAGAGGGCTTGTTGATCTGGTAGGATTTGCTCACACCAAAGAACAGATTGAATATGTGGTTAAAGTTCTTGAGGAGGTAGAAAAAGAAAAAATAATCGAAAATCAAAAAAAATATAATTTATCTTCTGATTCATACTTCATAGCTGGCATATCTCCCCACGATGACTATTTCTATGCGGGAAGGGGTTATATTCAGGTTTTCAGATATATGAAAGCACCAACAGTAATTATATTCGGCGTTTGTCACTGGGCAAAGACTTATAGAGTAGAAAATAAATTTGTTTTTGATGCATTCAAAGAATGGAGAGGTCCTTACAAAAATGTTCCGGTTTCCAGTTTAAGAGAGGAAATAGAAAAAAGGCTCGATGGAAATGATTATATAGTGAATAATGAAATTCATAGTGTAGAGCACTCAATTGAAGCTCTCATCCCTTTTCTTCAATATTTCAATAGAAATGTAAAAATTGTTCCTATTCTGGTCCCTTATATGAAATGGGAGAGAATGGATGAATTAGCTCAAAAACTTTCATCTGCTGTGGCAGAAATTATAAAAGAAAATAATCTAAAACTGGGGAAAGATATTGCATTTTTGATTTCAACTGACTGCGTTCATTATGGTGATTACGGCTGGAGTTATTATCATTATTTTCCTTTTGGATGTGATGCAGAGGGTTATAAAAAGGGGACTAAACAAGACTTAAATTTAATTAAAAACTATCTTTGTGGGGAAGTGATTTTATTGAAAATCAAAAATTTTTACTGCAAATGTATCAATCCGGAGAATCCCTATCAATATAGAATAACATGGTGCGGGAGATTTTCTGTTCCAATGGGTTTAAGTTTTTTAGCTCACCTTGGTCAGCAATTAAAAGAAGGACCCTTTTATGGCATTTTCCTCCGCTATGGAACAAGCTTAAGTTTTCCTGCTCCTCCTTTTAAGAAAGTAAATTTAGGTCCAACATATTATTCAAATCTTCATCACTGGGTTGGTTTTACCTCTATCGGTTATATTAAAAAATGAAAATAGAAAAAAAACTTTTAATTATCTTAGTTGCTTTGATTATATTCGCACTTTTTAATATTTGTTCCCAAAAAAACGAACAGAAAATTGGAAAAAAATCTTCATCTATTATTGCGCTTTTATCGGATTGGGGGGAAAGTGATTTCTACTCGGGTGCGGTTAAAGGTGTTATACTCTCTATTAATCCAGAAGCAAAAGTTCTGGATATCTCCCATAATATTCCTTCTTTTGACATAAGACAGGCTTCTGCTCAGCTTTACTTCTCCTCAAGGGAATTTCCAGAAAAAACAATTTTCATTGCAGATGTTGACCCAGGACCAGGGCTTTCAAGACCCATACTGGTTGTAACAAAGAATGGAAAATATTTCATTGGACCAGATAATGGGATATTTACACTCATTTATGAGAATCTGGAGGTCGAAAAGATTATTCATCTCACAAATAAAAAATATATGGTTAAAGGGAAACCGTCTTATACCTTTTTTGGAAGAGATATTTTTGCTCCTGTTGCTGCATGGCTTTCAAAAGGAATTTCTCCTGATAAACTTGGAAAGAAGATAAATGACCCAGTTAAATTTAAGGTTTTAAAAGCTCACATAAAAAACAATAAATGTTATGGAGAAATTTTATTTATAGACCGTTATGGAAATATAATTACAAACATTTCAAGAGAACTCATAAGTCAGTTAAATATCAAATTTGGAAATAGGGTTAAATTAAAAGTTGGCAATAATGAATTTGAGGCACGGTTCGTAAATACCTATGCGCAGGGCGAATTAGGAGAATTTATATGTTTAATCTCCTCCACCGATACATTAGAAATTGCTGTAAATATGGGGAAAATAACTGATTACTTTTTAGTGCTTGTTGGAGACCCGGTAGAAATAAGGAAAATATAAATTTTAGAGAGTTATATTATAAATCCCTCCCAGTTCATAATGCAAAAGCAAGGACAGGCGAATCAAAGAGGAGCGGAAAAACATTAGAATTAGAGCCTGTTTTTGTGCTAAAATTAATTAAGAAAAGATGAGTAAAAATAAAATTTTGGCTTTAGTAATTGCTTCTTTCCTGATAATTTTTTTCTTAGTTTATTTCTTATTTATCAGAACTCAAAAGCCGAGTTTTGAAAAACTTAAAGGAAAAAAGGAGTTTAATTATATACTTATAACAGTGGACACTCTTCGAGCAGATAGAATCCATTGCTATGGTTTCAATCGAATTGAAACCCCATACATGGACCTTTTTGCAGAAAAGGGAATTAAATTTGAAAAGTGTATAGCACAAACTCCTCTTACCCTCCCATCTCATACATCCATATTAACGGGTACTCAGCCAATTTTTCATGGTGTAAGAGACAACGGTGGCTTCTTAGTTCCACAGGAATTGGTTACTATAGCAGAATTATTCAAAGAAAAGGGCTATAATACCTCTGCATTTGTTTCCGCATATGTTCTTGATTCTAAATGGGGATTAAACCAAGGATTTGATTATTATTTTGATAGATTTGATTTAAGTAAATTTAAAACAATTTCCCTTGGGAGAGTCCAAAGAAGAGGAGAAGAGACAATAAATGAAGTTCTTAAGTGGTTAGATAAATATAAAAAGAAAAAATTTTTTACTTGGATTCATCTTTATGATCCTCACACTCCTTACGATCCTCCCTCACCTTTTAAAGAAAAATACCCTGGGAGACCTTATCTGGGAGAAATTGCTTATTCTGATTATCAACTTGGAAGATTATGGAATTATTTAAAAGAAAATAATCTTCTTGATAGAACGATTCTCATTTTCGCTTCAGACCATGGAGAAAGTCTTGGTGAACATAAGGAAAGTACCCATGGATTTTTCATTTATCAGGAAGCAGTCCATGTTCCCCTGATATTTGTTTTCCCCTTCAAAAAATTACAAGGCTTAATTCGATCGCAAGTCGTCTCTCTTGTCGATATTATGCCAACAATTCTCGATATGGCAGGAATTCCAATTCCTCCTCAGGTACAAGGAAAAAGTCTTGTCCCATTATTTTTTAAAGATATAAAACTTAAGGATAATATTGCTTATTCTGAGACTTATTATCCAAGATTTCATTATGGATGGAGTGAATTAAAAGGAATTCAAAATGAACGATATAAATTAATAATTGCACCAAAAATGGAACTTTATGATTTAGTAAATGACCCTGATGAGAAAATTAATCTTGCTCTAAAAGAAAAAGAAATACTAAATAAACTAAAAACAATTGCTGACAACTTCATTAGAGAAGCAAGTCAAAACGCATTACAGGTTGATTATCGTCACATGGATGAAGAGACGAGACAGAAACTTACTGCCCTTGGATATATTGGTAGTTTTACTGACCAATCTCAATTAGAAGGAAAAGAGCTTGCGGACCCAAAAGACAAAATTACAATTTTCAATCGTCTTTCCCGAGCAAGAGAATTAGGGCTTCAAGGAAAATTTGAAAAAGCAGTATCTATAATTAAGAAAATAATTAAAGAAGACCCGGATGTCATTGATGCTTATTTCACTCTTGGAAATTTGTACTTTAAAGAAAATAAATTTGAACAGGCAATTGAATACTTTTTTAAAGTTCTCGATAAGAAACCAAATGATACTTTTACTATTATAAACATAGCAAATTCT
>CAZWBN010000052.1:10486-12125 GCA_964632095.1 uncultured Clostridia bacterium
AGTTCTCGATAAGAAACCAAATGATACTTTTACTATTATAAACATAGCAAATTCTTACATTCGTATGGGAAACCTCAAGAATGCAGAAAAAATTATTTTAGATTCAATTGACAAAGTAACTCCTGATTCACAACTTTATTTAATTCTTGGAAATATAAAAAATTTCCAGAAAAAATATGATGAAGCTATTAGATATTATAAAAATTGTCTGGACTTAAATCCATATTCAGCTTCTGCTTACACTGCTCTTGGCGGTATTTATATAATTCAAGATAAACTTCAAGAGGCTGAGGAATATCTAAAAAGGGCATTGGAACTCAATCCAAAATTAATCAATTTGCATTACAATTATGCCCAATTACTTGAAAAAAAAGGGAATTTATTAGGAGCTGCAGAAGAATATAAAAAGGAACTGGAGAACATGCCCCATAATTTTAGAGCAAGCTTCAACCTCTCAAGAATATATAGAATACTTGGTGATGAAATGAATGAAGAAAAATATTTAAATAAAACTATTGAGTCAAATCCTAATTTCCCATTAAGTTATTTTTATTTAGCCCGAATTTATCTTAACCAGGGAAAAGATTATCAAAAAGCAATCGAATTAGTAAAAAAAGGAATATCCCTAAAGCCTGATAAAGAATATTTACCATTTGGGTATTTCCTTTTGGCAGATTTGTATAATAGAATCGGAAATAACACCCTTTCCCGAAAATATGCTGAAAAGGGAAAGGAAATTCAATCTTCAACCAATCATTAATTTAAAAAAAATGCCGAAGAGGGGACTCGAACCCCTACCCCCTTGCGGGGACTAGATCCTGAATCTAGCGCGTCTGCCAGTTCCGCCACTTCGGCACTTCCATAAATATTATACGAAAGCAATCAGATGGAAACAAGAGGAGAAAATTATTTCTTTTCCTTAAAAGAAATTTTATTTATCAAGCTATAAATTATCGGGATAACAAATAAAGTAAGGAAAGTTGTCGCAAATAAACCTCCAATAACAGCAATTGCCATTGGTGCACGAAATTCAGCTCCTTCTGAGGTGCTCAAAGCCATTGGTAACATACCAAGCATAGTCGTAAAAGCAGTTATTAATATTGGTCTTAATCTAACAGATGTTCCTTTTAATATAGCTTCTCTATCATCTATACCCCTTCTTCTCAATTGATTGATATAATCTATCATAACAATTCCATTATTAACCGCTATTCCAGCCAGTATTACAAATCCAATAAGAACTGGAAGATTAACTATTTTCCCGGTGATTATAAGAGCCAGAATAACTCCTATGAAACTTAAAGGAATGGTAAACATGATCACAAAAGGATGGGTAAAGGATTCAAATTGAGATGCCATAACCATATAAACAAGGAGAACAGCAAGCGCAAAAGCCTGCGCCATAACAATGAATGCATTTTTCATTTCTTCATATTGACCTCCGATTTCCACAAAATAACCTGAAGGAATATATCTCTCTATGCCAGAAAGTCTCTTTCTTATATCTCTGACAATACTTCCTAAATCCCTTCCTGCAATATTTGCGGTAACTGAAATTTTTCGAGTTTGATTTTCACGATTGATCTGAATTGGACCAATTCCAGGTGTGAAATATGCTACTTGCTCTAAGTACACACTG
>CAZWBN010000053.1:0-11664 GCA_964632095.1 uncultured Clostridia bacterium
ACATACCAATAGTGATAATTCATACTCTTATACCATGGTAAAAACACGACTTTCACGAAATCTAACCCTTTTTTCTGCCACAATGATAGGCGTAGGAGCAATGATAGGAGCTGGAATATTCGTTCTAACTGGAGTAGCTGCTGGAATTGCAGGTCCTGCTTTTATTCTCGCTTTTCTTTTAAATGGAATTGTTGCTCTTTTCACCTCTTGAAGCAGGAAATTGGATTAGAAATTTTCTTTCTGGCTAAGACCTTAAAATAAAATGCAAAAGGTTGATAAAAAATTAATTCTCCTGAGAATAATCTCAGTCCTCATTTTTCTATTTCTTCCTATTTCAACGCAAGCAGAACAGCACAATTTTGAAATTGCTTTAATGGATGGTGTAATGGATTTTGATAATGGTCCGAATGAATTTATATTTGGTTCACGAATTTCATGGCTAATATCCCATTACTCTTTAGAGTTTAATTTCAATTATGTTCCCCGTAAAGGGAACGATTTAATTTTTTATAACATTAATGGTTTGATTGAAATTTCAAACTTCGGCAAAGACAATGACTATCCTCAATTAATACCATTTGCTATTGGAGGTATAGGTAGAACTCATTGCATAGGAGAAAACGGATGGGATGAAATAAGTTACAATGTGGGTGCAGGAGTTAAAATTTATAAATCAAAAAATCTTGGAGTAAGAGCTGATTTTCGTGAGCATTTTTATTGGCATAGGAATGAACTCAAATTAAATATAGAAATATGTGGAGGTATACTTTTTAAATTCTAATATGAGAAGAATACAAAAATTTTTCCTTGTCTTTTTCTTACTAATCATTTTTAACTCCTTTTTATCTGGAAGAGATGTAGAATTTCCACTCATTCAATCATTAAGTTATTTTCCTTTCTTAAATGACAACATTCTAAAGGAAAAAGAATTCTCTCTTTTCTTAAGCACCAGTTATTCTAATATTTTCTCATTTGATATTAAAAGAACATCTATAAATGATATGGAACTCGTCGGAAATGTAATAGGAATTAGATATGGCATAAAAGATTCATTAACAATTGAATTTTATCTAAGATTCTCCTATGTGTATGGAGGAATTTTGGATAGTTTTATTGAAAAATTCCATAATTTTTTTGGATTATATAAAGGAGGAAGAGAAGAATTTGAAAAAAATAAAGTTTATTATTATTTACAGAATTGTTTCCTTTACAAAAATAAAGAAGGACTTTTTTTACCACCGATAGTAGGTTTTGAAAGTAAAATCTTAGAAAATAATAATTTTGCAATAAAAGAAAGAACAGCTATAGGAGTTCCTTTTTTATCAAAGCCTGGTTTCAGTAATAAATTCCCTTTTTTAACTTCTGGGCTAATCGAAGAGTTTAGAAATAAAAATTTATCGATTAATTTATCCGAATATATATCATTTTTCAAAAAGCCCGAGTGGTTGAAATCCTGGAATATAAAAAATTTTATTTTTCTTTCCGAAATTCAGCTCTCCTATAAAAGAATATCTTTGGGTTGCATTTATAGAAGCTCACCTTTTAAATTTGGAGACATATCAAATAGAGCTCTACAGGTTTATTTCGGATACAAAATTAGCAAAAAAGTTGAATTCTCAATCGCTGAAGAAATTCCACCTTGCGATACAGTTCCGGATATGAATCTAAATATAAAAATAAATTTGTTGTAAATTTAAAGGAAGCAAAAATTTGAATTCTAATTAATTGACAATTTAGGAGATTTAAAATATCATTCTTTTACGCAGTTAAAGTGTTAAATAAATCCTTAATAATTATCTTTAGGAGAAGTCAAATGCTCCCAAAATTTTTTATTTTTTCGCTGTTAACCATTATTCTTTTATTTTTAGCCTGTCAGGGCAAAAATATTCAGGCAACTGGAGGGAAAGAAATGAAAATAGAAATTAAAAGTTCTGCTTTTGAGAATGAAGGAATGATTCCCAGAAAATACACATGTGATGGCGAAAACATCTCTCCTCCCCTTTCATGGAGTTCTGTTCCTGAAGGGACAAAGAGTCTGGCTCTTATTTGTGATGACCCGGATGCTCCTTTCATAACATTTGTTCACTGGGTAATTTTTAATATTCCTCCTAATATTTATGAACTCTCTGAAGGCATACCATCTGAGAAAGTTCTTGAAAATGGTGCAAAGCAAGGAAAGAATGATTTTGAAAATATTGGATATGGTGGACCATGTCCTCCTTTTGGAACTCATAGATACTATTTTAAAATTTATGCCCTTGATACAGTGCTTGACCTTGAACCGGGAATTAAGAAAAAACAACTACTAAAAGCTATGGAAGGACATATCCTTGCAGAAGGTCAATTAATGGGAAAGTATAAAAGATAAAAATTTAAGATTCTTTACTATTTGTAAATTAAATTTGACAAAAAGTTCTACTATTTGTAAAATAAAACTATGATTTTTCCAAGATTAATTTTTGATGAAATTAAACCATATTTCGACTCTCCTGAAGCTATAATTATCACTGGAATGAGACGGACTGGTAAAACAACCCTTCTCAATCTTATTTATGACAAAATTAATTCAAAAAATAAAATTTTTTTGGATTTAGAAAATCCATTAAATAGAAAGTATTTCGAAGAAGAAAATTATGAACGAATTAAAAAATCCTTTGAGACCTTAGGAATTGACTTTACTAAAAAACCCTTCATTTTTTTAGATGAAATACAATTTGTAAAAAATCTCCCCTCAGTTGTTAAATATTTTATTGACCATTATCAGGTAAAATTCTTTCTAACAGGCTCTGCAAGTTTTTACTTAAAAAATTTATTCACTGAGACACTTGCTGGTAGAAAATATATTTTTGAGCTCTTTCCTTTAAGTTTCAAAGAATTTCTTATATTCAAGAAAAGTTCTTTGAAAATTCCAAAGGAGAAAAACAATATTTCGAAGCCGATTTTTGATTCGATATCTCTGCTATATGATGAATACATTTTATTTGGTGGTTTTCCAGGAGTAGTATTAAAAAACAGTATTGAAGAAAAGAAAAAAGCTCTTGATGAAATTTTTACTTCTTTTTTCCATTTAGAAGTCCTGCAATTAGGTGATTTCAGAAGAAATGAGGTAATTCGAGATTTAATATTACTTTTAGCCCAACGCATAGGTTCAAAATTGGATATTCAAAAAATTTCAAAAGAACTTGGAATTTCCCGTTTCACATTGGTTGAGTATATCTCTTTTCTTGAAGGAACATATTTCATTAAAACTATAAGACCATATAGTAAAGGAAGAAATTCTGAAATTCGAAAAATGTCAAAAATCTATTTTTGTGATAGTGGTCTTGCAAATCATCTTGTTAATTTAGACACGGGAAAGCTCCTCGAAAATAGTGTTTTTCAAAATCTAAGATTAAAAGGAGAAGTGAATTATTATCAGAGGAAAAGCGGGGCTGAAATTGATTTTATTCTAAATAAAAGCATAGCGTATGAAGTGAAACTAAATCCAAAAGAATCAGATTTAAAGAAATTAAAAAAAATGTGTAAGGAGCTTAATATAAAGAATTTCAGAATTGTTTCAAAAAATTACACAGAGTTAGATAATACAATTTATGGCTTTATGCTTTGAGATAACAATTTCCACTTTATATTAACGATAAACATCTCTTCGATCCCAATATGCAAAATGGTAATTTCATGACTTTCATCATAGATCTCATAAATTACTCGATAATCACCCACTCGAATTCGCCATCCTTCTCTCCCCAATAATTTCTTACATCCAAATGGTCTTGGATTTCCTTTTAAAGCCATGATTGCATCTTTAATTTGCCTATAGGCATCTTCAGGTATGGAAGCTAATTCTTTCTGGGCTCGCCTCAGAATTAAAATTTTATAATTCATTTACGCTTATTTTCAATCTCTTGAACAGCTTGCTCGAAGGGAATAGCTTCATCCTTTGATTTTTTAGCTGCATCATAAACTCGAATTGACTCAAGTTCTTCAAGCTCCTCTAAAATTTTTTGAAATTCTTTTATGTCCAGAATTACAGCAGTTCGATTACCTTTATTGTCTACTATATACTGTTCATTAAAATCACTCATTTACGCACCCCATCACTTAATAAAATAATTTCTATCTAAGAAGTAACATATGAAAAAATTAAAAAATTAATGTCAATTAGAAAAAAATACTCAAAATTGCCGATAGAATTTTAAAATAGATTTTTTTCTCCATTTTTTGACAATTTTTCTCACCAACAAGCCATGATATCAACACCTCCGAGGTGTAAAAAATGTTAAGAGTGCTTTAAGGAAGGAAATTCGTCTAAGTGATTGAAAATAAAATGGTAGCGGGGGTCGGATTTGAACCGACGACCTCCGGGTTATGAGCCTCAGGGTTTCTGAACATTCCTGATTATCTAAGTTACTGATTTTAAAGGGATTTAGACTCAATTTCACCCCTTTTTCAGCCCGAAATTTATTATAAAATCTCCTTAGGATTTAATTGAAACTAAGGAGGAAAGAGAGGATGAAGATAAAAAGCAGGACGCAATATCTATGGGTAAAGCTAAATTTTTTAATCCGTTTAATTTTAATATATACAATAGCTTGGGCGAATGCTATTTTGCTCTTGCTGAAAAAAAATTCGATAATCCAAAGGAAAGAGATTCTTTTTTAGAGAAAGCAATTAAATATTTTTCAAAATCTATAAAATTAAACCCTTTTTATCTAAATAGTCATTTTAACTCAGCCCAAGCTTACTTTAATTATAAATATCCTCTTCGTGTTAATTTTGATAAAGCCTTTGAAGAATTTAAAAAAACAGCATACATGACTTATCATGATTATGAAGCTTTATTTTATGTTTCAGAAATTTATCTTTCTCAATGGGCAATTATTCCCCCCAGGATAGAGAATTCACATTGAAAATTTTAAAAAGATTCTTGAAAATTGGTTCCTCTATGTGAATGACTATGAGCTTTTAAAAGAGATAATACCAGATGATTCGCGTTTTCTTTTAGAATATGCTGAATATCTACCAAGAAAGAATTTATCTCTTATTGAGAGATGGAAAGCTTTAAGTCGAGGAGAACAGTTAATTTTTAAAGAAGCTCAGGAGCTTTATTTAAAAGCAATTTTCTATCATAAAAGATTTGATTTTAAAAATTCCTTTTTATACTTGAACAAATGCTTTAATAAATTAAAATCAATTAAATTTTATCAGGATTTAATTAAAGAAAAATTCATAGATGAGGAGGATTATAAGGATTTACTTAAAAATATTTATTTTTATTTTGGAGATTATTACTTGTTTTATGAAAAAGACTTGAATAAGGCAATATTTTATTTCAAGAAATATATGGAAATTGAAGACGAATACAGCAAGCTATATGAACTCAGAGAATACCTTGAAGAGAATAAAATTTTAAAGAATGATTTCAGCGACCTGAAATTATTTTATCTTAATCTAATGAACCTTTATAAACTTGGAAAATTTCTTGATGTTGTAAAACTTGAAAGGAGAATGGAAGATAGTGTTCTGGTTGTGTCACAAAAAATAAAGGATGAATATAAAAAAATACTTGAGTTAGCAGGAGATGCATACATCAATCTTGGTTCCTTCTTCAATGCAAAGGAGGCATATTTTAAAGCTCTGAAATTGAAACCTGATGATATTGTTATTTTAAAGAAAATCGAAGAAATTAAAGATTGGTTAAATGAGAAAGATATAGAAAAAATTTCTTTTGCTTTAGATAAATTGAGGAAAAATCGGGATATAAGGCTAAATAAAAAACTTAATAAAAGAACTCATCGTTTTCAATTACCACTTGTTTTTGATGGTGAAAATTACAATTTCGATATTTATTTTGATTCCGTAAACAAGAAAAGTAGTCCATTAATATCAATTTTCTTAAATAATAAAATTATGGCTGAATTTTATATGCCTGAGAAAAAACAGACAGTTTATTTAAAATTTCAAACCAAAATTGGTAAAAACATACTTGAGATTTCAATAAAAAACAACATAGGTTCAATAATTCTTAAAGAAATAAAAATTTATAAATAAAAGATTTTTCTCACCCTCCAAAGCTTTTCAATTTTCATCAGTTCTATAATCCTATTTTTGTGAATATTAAATTGTAATTGAAAAGACTAATTGCAATACTTAGAATTAGAATAAAAACTTTGTATTTAAATTTCATCTTAATCTCCTTTCCTAAAATTTCTTTGCACATATAGTAACATATAATAAGACGGAAAAGAAGCAGAAAAGTTTATTTTTAATAGAATTCAACTAATTCAATTTTTTGAGGAAAAAGCGGGTCAAATCTTCCATTTCCATCAATATCCACAAAAACAGGATTGGTAATTGCATAGGGAATAACTGCCTCCTCTATACTTCCGTTTCCTGACGGTTGCTGAACAACGGGATAAAGGGTTCTCTCGCCAATTACCTCTCCAATAATATAAGAATCTCTTTCTAGATTTAAGCTTATTCTCTCATTTAATTTAATTATTTCCCTTTCTTTGCCCTTCACAGGGAAAATTATCTTCCTCTCTCCATTAACAATTATCCTAACCTCACTTACAGAAATCCAGGGTGCACTCATTACTTTTATTTCTACATCTATTTTTCCATCTCTATCGGTCAATAAATCACCGAAAGAGTATTTTTCATTTACTTTTAAATCGATTAAAGGACCGTTTGTAACAAAACTCTTTCCTTTTTTTATTGAATCAATTATTTTGTCAATATTCAATTCTTTTTCTTCTTCATAAAAAACATATGTTCTTGAATACCCTGGTTCTCCTCCATCTATTACATGTGAATCGGACGAGCCAACTGCTGGAAAATAATAACCTTTATTTAAGAGATTAAACCAATCTTTAATTGATTGATAGTTCTCTCCGTAGATTACTGGACCATTCATTATTTCGAGAATATCAAAAGAGGTATCAAAATTTTTTTTAGCATATAGGGCATATTCAGGGTCAAGCTCGTAATTATTAAAATAACCCAAAGAGCCAGAGCGTGGATGATTTACCTGAATGATGGCATCTGGGTCTTTCTCTCTGCTTCTTTTAAAAAGCACTGATGCTTCCTCTGTGACCGGGTCTATTGCGCCGTTATTTTCCTGTTCAGGTCTTGGCTCTAAAGGATAGGAGTTAAAATGGATTACACCAGATGTGCTGACTTCATTACCCGAAATGACGGTCAGATATTTTTCCATGCCAAGTTTCTTTAGAACAGGGGAGTAATCTGTGATATAGTTGTGGTCAGTTGCAACTGCAACTTCTACTCCCTCTGCAATCACTGATTTTATTCTTTCTTCTGTTCTAACTCTTCCATCTGAATACAGGGTATGCATATGAGGGTCAATTGAAACCAAATTTGGAGTTTCAATAATTTTATCTATTTTAAAGATTAATTCCATATATTTTTTTTCAAGAACTTCAATTATTTTTGTATCAATTGAATATTCAGGACCTCTTGAAGCATAGACAAGATATGTTCCAACAGGAATTCTTATTTCTAATCCTTCCTCAGGTGGAAAACACGAATTTTTAAAGCTCTCATAATATCTTTTTGTCTCAAGGGGATTTTCAGGCTCAAAATAAGGAGTTTTTGTAGGATATAATCCGATAAATGTAACTTTCCCTGGTTCATATTCTCCATTACTATTTTCAATTTTTATTTTCAAAGTCCCGAATGATGGTTTTTCAACAATGCATGAGTTTTCCGCATCCGCCCTTACTGTAATTATCTCTTCACAAATCGCAGGAAAAAAATTTGCTATTATCTTATAGGTTCCTTCTGGCAATCTGGTATTTACAAAATATCTATTTTCAAAAAAGGATTTAAAGAAAGTTGATGAGGATTTAACATCTTCTATTTTTATTTCCATTAGTTTTCCATCATAATTTTTAAAATTAATGAGAACAGGAAAAGATTTAATGTTTAAAATTTCATATATATTTTTAAGAAGTTCATCTATTTTTTCATTAATTAGAACAATATATTTGACTTCATAACTATCACCTGGAGAAAGCTTTCCCGGCAAAGGCTCTTCCGAGTAGGGATTTAAATTTATTCTTGCTATGTAATATCCCTTTTTCTGATAAACTCTGAAATTTAGATTTGGATAAAGCTCCTCATCAAAAGGATTGAAGTAATACTTATGAAAGGCATTGAAGTATAGGGAATAATCAAGTTCGTCAAATTCACTATCACCAGTATTTTTAATTTCTGAAACTATGTCAATTCTTCCACAATCAGAATAAAAGATGTAATTTGTTTTAATAAAAGCTTTTTTTCCATTTTTTGAAAAAGTGCTAATTAGTTTGAATTCTAAATTACCATTTTTTTCTTCAGGCTTAAATGAATCATAACTTGGATAATATCTTTTTTCCTTTAAAACAATTACAGGTGAGCCAAAACATATATCACTTGTTAATTTTTCTCCTGCAGGCACAAAACTTAAAACACTACCATAGGCACTTCCAGACGGATAATTCAAAGAATCATAATATCTTCTATTGGTTGCTCCAATAATTGCATAATATTTATCTGTAGCTATCAAATAATCTCCCTTACTCCAGATGGAGCAGAATTTTTCTGGTAAGTCTTTTTCATCGTTTATTACTTTAATCTGAAAGTATTCAGCCCTTAAAAATTGAAATGAAAAAATCAAAAGAATAAAAAATATTTGAAATTTGATTTTTTTCATTTCGCCCTCCATTTAGCAAATTTAAATAAAAAATTCCATTCCATCAATCGCTAGTTCAAATCCACTCTCTTTAATTTTTTCAATTTCTTCACCCTCTGGATTAAGAGCCAAATTTGAATGATTTAAATGAGTGAAATAAATTTTCGTTTTTTTCACAGAATTAGAAAGTAGTTTAATTGATGAAAGTATAAATGGATGTCCTATTTTTGATAAGTCCCTTTGGGGGAGTTCATCTGGGGAGAAAAATGTTCCATCGAGCAAGGCAAAATCCACCTCCTCAACAATTTTATTTATTGACCTTCTCCAAACTTCCCAGTTCTGAATGTCAGGAATATAAAGGAGCTTTCTTTTCTTGCCACAAATTATAAATCCTAAAGTATCAGTGTATTCAGCTCTATGAGGTACCTTAAAAGGAATAATTGAAATATTCTGTGAGACATTGACCTCTTTTTCAGGTTCAAGAACATAGATTTCAATGTTTTTCAATTTAACGAGCAAGTTCCATGGACCATTATTTATTAAAAAATCTCGCATTCGAGATGAACAATACACAGGCAATTGAGAGGTGGACAGTGCTTCGAATCCAAAAAACATTAAACCCGTATAATGCCCGATATGAGCATGGGTTAGAAAAATGCCATCAGGGTGAAATCTTTTTTTCTTTGATTTAATTCGATTATGCATAATATCCAATTGTTCTCTTATATCAGGAGTGGCATCTATTAAAAATGATTTATTTTCTGAAAGGTCAAATAATGCAATGGATGAGATCAGGCGCGAATAAATTTTATTTTTTCTCGCTCTCTGGCAGTTCCTGCAATAACATCCAGCATGAGGAATTCCTCCATCCTGAGCTGTTCCAACTATTTTTACTAAAGCGTTGGTCTCATTTTTCTTGGGAATATTTTTATTATCACGAAGAAGAATTCTTGCTCTTGTAGCCATCAAACTTCCCATCAGAATTGAATTTAGGAAAATTCTTCTTTTCATTTTATTACTTCAACTCCTTTATTAATTCTTCTATTCGAGATAAGGCATTAATCAGATAATTTTCTTCAACTCCATAGCCAAAGCGGAGATAATGGTCCATTGTAAAATGGTCTCCAGGTGCGATTAAAACACTTTTTTCATGAATTAATTTATTAACCAATTGGATTGAATTAATATTTAAATTATAACGAGCAAATACAATTGCACCAGCCTTTGGTGGAATACAATAAAATAAGTCTCCCTGTTTTTCAAACCATGACATAAGAATGGATAAATTTTTTCTTAATATTTGTCGATTTCTTTTAAGAATTTTTTCTCTATTGTCAGGTGAAAGCGCTATTCGGGCTAACCAATCACTTAATGTGGATGGAGCAATGGTGGTGTAATCATGGTAATGCCATAATTTATCAATTAGATTTTCTGATGAAACAATCCATCCAATTCTTAAACCAGGAAGACCAAATGCCTTTGAAAGTCCACTTACCACAGCAACTTTATCATATTTTCCCCAGAAACTCGGAGTAATTTCTCCGTTTAATTCAGCTCCCCTATAAACTTCATCAGCGATAATCCATGCTCCTACTTTATCAGCAAGATTTATTATTTCCTGCATGGTTTCTTCGTTCAATACAGCACCTGTTGGATTATTTGGATTTGTAATAATTATAAGCTTTGTTCTGTCTGTTACTAATCCCCTAAGTTCTTCCAGATCAGGTGCCCAGCTCAAATCTTCTTTAAGGTAAAAAGACTTTACTGAAGCTCCAAAACATCTTAAGAGTCCCCAGATTTGCATATAATTTGGCATCATGAAAATTACTTCATCTCCTGGTTCCACACTGCTCCAGATAAGGATAAAATTTGCCTCTGAAGAGCCATTTGTAACCAGAACATTTTCAGTTTTTGCATCTGGATAAAGTTTGCTTATCTTTTCTCTCAATTCAATTGTTCCATTTGTCTGGCTATAACCAATTCTCAATTTCGAGATTTCCTCCCGTTCTTTCTCATTTAAAAATTCATCCAGGCTTAAAGGATGGATTCCACTTTCTGCTAAATTATAGTCAACCACATGTTCCCATATTGACTGAATTCTTTCAAGTTCAAAAGATTCAATTTTCATCTTTCCCCCTTTTAATAAATATGCTATACATTTTTCTCAAATTTTGAATATAATAAAAAAATAGATATTATGCAAATAATTAGAGAAAAAATTAATCAGGTAAAAGAATTTTTAAATAAAAATGACATTGATATGTGGATGATTTATGTTCGGGAGACTGATTTGATGAGAGACCCTGTGCTTCAATATCTTTTTGAAGGACAG
Source organism: uncultured Clostridia bacterium (assembly GCA_964632095.1). Classification (GTDB taxonomy): domain Bacteria; phylum Acidobacteriota; class Aminicenantia; order JdFR-78; family JdFR-78; genus JdFR-78. The sequence continues at coordinate 11,022 of CAZWBN010000053.1, forward strand.
GTTGTATGGGAGAGTGCCTTTATCTTTACTAAGGAAGGAAACAAATATGCAATTGTTGGTTCACTGGATAAAGAGGAGATTGAAAAATCAAAAATTTTTGAGAAAGTGTATACCTATGTTAGTTCATTTAAAGATGGACTTGAAAAGGTTTTAAATGAAGTAAAGCCAAAGAAAATAGCAATAAATTTTTCTCTGGATTCACCCCAGGCAGATGGCATTACTTATGGATTATTTTTAAAGCTCAAAAAATACTTAAAAGAGCTTGGCTGGAAAGGAAAGATAATTTCCGCAGAAAAAATAATAAATTCCCTTAGAAGTAGAAAGACAAAAAGTGAAGTAGAAAGAATCAAACACGCTGTGGATATTACATTAAAATTGTTTGATGAAGTTGGAAATATTATTAAACCTGGGATAAGCGAGATTGAGATAGCATCTTACATGAAAAAAAGGGTCGAAGAGATGAAACTTGAACTTGCTTGGGAAGAGAAAATTTGTCCGGGAGTTTTTGTCGGACCACAAAAAGTAGGTGCTCATTCATCTCCGACTTCAAAAAAGATTAAAAGAGGTTTTTTAATTAATATTGATTTCGGGTTGAAATTTAAAGGTTATGCATCTGACCTTCAAAGAGTCTGGTATGTTTTAA
>CAZWBN010000054.1:0-9509 GCA_964632095.1 uncultured Clostridia bacterium
AAAATTGATAGAACTAAACTCAAAAGAAATAATTTAAATTCTCGGAGCCATTTACCCTCTGTTTCAGAGTTTCTCATTTTTACTAAATCATTATCATAACCATAATATAATATCAACAGAAATTTCTTTTAAAATTTTTTCAGATTTTTATTGACTCTTTAAAATAAAATGTGATATTAGAACATTCTCGTATAGTAGAAGAAAAATGCGTACTCCATCAGAAAAAAGTAAAGTCGCCATTGTTAGAGTAAAAAACAGTCAGGTAAAAGAAGCCATAAAAAAAGCTCTTGAATTGATTGGAGGATTGCCTAAGGGACTTATCCCAGGAAAAAAGGTTCTGATAAAGCCAAATTTTATCCGTTCTGAGCCCCCTTCAACTGGAACCACTACAGATTTTCGTTTGATAAGAGGAATAGTTGAAATTTTAAGGGAGGAAGGAATTAAAGATATTGTGGTGGGTGAAGCTTCTGGAAACCAATACGATACAGAAGAGATTTATCGTTTTTTAAAGATTAGAGACTGGTTTCCCGATGTGGAAATAGTTGATTTAGACCGTGATGAAATTGTAAGTATCAAGATCGAAGGTGCAAAAGCTCTGAAAGAAGTCGGGATTGCGCGAAGAGCATTGGAGGCTGATTTTATAATAAGTCTTCCAATTCTGAAAACCCATAATTCAACCCTTATTACCCTCGGGATGAAAAACATGATGGGAGTTCTTCCCCAAAGAGAAAAATGGAAAATGCACTTAAGTGGCTTACATAAGGCTCTTGTCGATCTGAATAGAGTTGTTAAGCCGGATTTGGTTATTATTGATGGAATTATAGGACAAGAAGGTTTGGGGCCAACAATGGGGAAGCCAGTTGAAATGAATCTTCTTATAGCAGGATATGATGTTGTAGCTGTAGATTCTGTTGGTTCTGCAATAATGGATATCCCTCCTTCAAAAATAAAACATCTTGTATACGCTGAAAAAGAAGGGTTGGGCACAAGTAATTTAGAAAAAATTGAGGTGCTCGGAGAAAAAATTGAAAATGTAAAGCGACATTTTAAGAGACCATATGGAAAAATATTCTTTTACCTTACAGGGATAATTCAATATAAAATAGGAGTTTTTCTTCTTGATAAATTCAACTATGACATACGCCCTTTTCTAAGAGATTTTGCAAGTTTCCATTTGCCAAAGCCTAAGTTGAATAAGAAGTTGTGCAAGAGTTCAAAAAAATGTCTTGAAGTTTGTCCTGAAAATGCAATTCAATTTAATAAAAATTACCCAAAAATAGATTACAAAAAATGCACGGGTTGCATGGCATGCTATGAACAGTGTCCGGAACATGCTTTTAAGATTTCAAGGTTTCCAAAATGGTGGCTACGACTGACTACATGAAAATGAATCAAAATAACCAAAAATACTCATTTTCCGATTTTCGATTTCCGATTTTTATTTATAAATTATGGTTTTTAGTTTTTACTTCTAAGTTTTTAGTTAATCAGGAGGGAGGTGGAAAATTCAACTCGGACACATTGGATTGAGTTTAATAATTGCTTCATATGATTGGCGTCCCGACACAATTGCAGTAGCTGTAGGCACACATTTTCTTCCCAATCTTGATGTAGCCTTAATTAAGGCAAAACTTGTAAAAGAAGATTTCCATTGTTCTATAACTCATACTTTACTCTTTGCAATTATTGTAAGCCTTCTTTTTCTTCCCTTTTCGCGACGCTTAGCCCTAATTGCCTTTATAAGTCTAATTACTCATTATATTGCTGATTTGGGTAGCACCATCGGACAAAAATTGTTTTGGCCTATTTCCCAGAAAAAATTTACTTTAGCTCTATGGGAAGACACAGGTTATTGGGGTAAAAAAATGTGGCTTGGATATTATCGTCAGAAAGGAGCATGGATAGCAGAAGGCTTAGTGTTCGCTTTCTTAATCTACAGGTTTATTGTGATTTTTTAATATGATTTTTCTTTTTAAAAGAAAATGGCTCATATTTGAATTTATTTTTTTTATATGCTGTGTAATTAGTGCAATAATATGGAAATTTTATCCACCATATAGGGGATTAGTAAAATATTTTTTCTATACAATAATCTCTCATCTTTATATCTCAATTTTCCCCCATGAGCCGGTTCTTCTTTACTATGGAAAAATCTATAATTCTTTTGCAATAGCTGTAATAGGAGGTATTGCTGCTACTCTGGCAGGTTTCATAGATTATGAAACAATATATACTGTCGTGAAGTTAAAATCGGTTAAAAAGTTTTACTCGGATGCCAAGCTTTATAAAAAAGCGGTTGATTTCTTCTCAAAGGCGCCTTTTTTAATGATTTTTATAGCTGCTTTAACTCCTGTTCCTTTTTATCCCTTTAAATTCTTGGCAACTGCAAGTGATTATCCTGAAAATAGATATCTACTTGCTTTGTTTGTGGGTCGAACTCCAAGATATTTTATTCTTGCTTATACTGGAAAAATAATTAACATTCCAAATTGGATTTTAATAGTAGCTTTTGTAATTATGTTTTTGTGGGCAAGTATAAAAAAGTTCCAGGAATTCATGAAAAATAGAAAAAAAGTGTCTTCAAGAGTTCAAAATCCAAAACATTAAAACTTAAGGAGTTGTGAATATGAAAAAATTTTTAGCCTTCTATATTATTTTAATTTTTCTTTTAAACTGTTCACAGAAAAATTCAAAAGACACTATTGTAGAATCTATTAGGTCTTTTCCGTCTACTTTAAATCCAGTATATGCTACAGATGAAATTAGTGCTGGAATTGTGGATAAAATATTTAATGGCTTATTCTGTTTTAACGAATATGGAGAACCTGTGCCTGATCTGGCTAAATCTTACAGCTTTGCTAAAGAAGGAAAGGAAATACTAATCGACCTCAGAAAAAATGTTTACTGGCATGACGGTGCAGTCTTTTCTGCTGACGATGTGATCTTTACATTTAATTTATTAAGAAAAAAAGAAATCGGCTATCCTTATTTTTCTGATATAGAGCCTATAAAGAATATCTCAAAAATTAATTCTCATAAGATTAAAATAACATATAAATACCCATTTGCCCCAGCTTTAACTTATTTAACTTTTAAAATTCTTCCTTCCCATCTTTTAAAAAATTATTTAAACAATCCCAAAAAATTTAAAACCTGCGATTTTAATTTCTCTCCTATTGGAACAGGTCCCTATAAATTTGTAAAGATGATTTCCCCTCAAAAAATAATTTTAGAACATTTTGCAGATTATTTCCGTGGTAAACCAAAAATAGAGAGATACATAGCTGTATTAAACCCGGATGCTTTAATAAATCCTCTTAAATTAATAAAAGAAGAAGTTGATTTAGCAGAAATTGAACCTGATTTAGTTGAGCCCTTTCTGAAAAATAAGGATTTTAGACGGAAAATTAGGGTTTTTACATATATGAAAAATTCATTTACATATCTTGGCTTCAATTTAAATTATCATATTTTCCAGTCAAAAAATATAAGACAGGCACTAACATATGGATTAAATAGAAAAGCGATCGTAAAGAACATATTAAGAAATAGAGGTACAATTTGCTCTTCTCCTATTTTGCTTTCATTCTGGAAAAACGATAAAGTTAAAAATTATTTCTATCAGCCTCAACTTGCTAAGGAAATATTGCAAAAGGAAGGCTGGAGAGATAATGATAATGATGGTATTTTGGAGAAAAACGATGAAGAATTTGTTATTACAATTCTTACAAATTCTGAAAGTTTATTGCGAAAAAATATAGCTCTCGCAATAAAACATGATTGGGAAAATTTAGGCATTAAAGTGAAGCTTGAATTTATGGAGTATGGCATTTTTCTTGAGAGACTAACAAAGAGGAATTTCCAGGCTGTCATTTCTGGTTTTTTGTTGGACCTTGACCCAAATCAGTACGATATTTGGCATTCTTCAGGTTCTTTAAATTATTTCGGTTATAAAAATCCAATTGTTGACAAATTATTAGAAAAGGGAAAAACTACATTGGATAAAATCGGGAGAAAAAAATTATATGATAGATTTCAAGAAATTATTCTTTCTGATTTGCCTGTGATTTTTTTAATTTCTCCTGAATATACAATAGGAATAAATAAAAGGGTAAAAGTTAGTAAGCACCCTAAAATTATTGGCTCAATGAATTCTTTCTCTTCCTTTTTATTTTATTGGGAGATAGATAATTTATAAATATTACTTTATCAATCTCTCAAGCGTCTCAATTACAGTAACAGCCTCCTCACCATTCACCTCAAGAAAAGGCTTAAATTCAAGCCCTGGAAACAAATCCATTAATTGATAGGATAGAACTCGAATGATTGGCTGATAAATAAAATGGTCAGGGGCAACATCAGTTAAGTGAATCTCATCAGGAGAAAACTGTTTATAAAGTTTATAACCTTTTCTTTCTAAAAAATCTATCAAGTTATTTAAAATAATAGCTAATTCTCCTCGGGTAAGGGTTTTTTCAGGTTGAAATGTATGATTTGGATAAACATCCATAAGTCCAATAGAAGTTACTTCAATTATATAATGAGCTGCCCAGTGAGTGGCTATATCCACAATAATCGGTGGTTTCTTCTTTTCCTTTGATAAAATATCACTAAATTTAATAGCAATTAAAGCTGCTAAATCTGCTCGAGTTACAGCATCTTTGGAGGGAATTTCATAAAATTGTCTTGGAAGTTCTACGAAAAGAAGTTCATTCTTAATATAGTCCAATCTCTTTTTATATTTTGAATTCTCCGGATCAATCTTTGCAAGTTCCTGGTATAAATCATAAGCTTCTTTATATTTTTTTGTTAAAATATAGATTTCAGCTAACTCTTCTTTTATATTTAAATTCTCGGGTTGTAAAGAGTGAGCAGTTTTATAATGATTTAAAGCTTTATCATAATCTCCAAGATTTTTATAATACTGAGCCAATTTTAAATGAGGCTCTACCAATTCAGGACTATAATAAAGAACTCTTATATACATATCAGATGCCTTATCAAATTGTTTCTGATTCCAAAAAAAGTCAGCCTGTTTTAGGAGTTCTTCGGTTTTCTCTTTCTTTATTAACTGAGAATAATATTTAGCCCACTCATGGTCCGGACTTTTCTCCAAAACCTTCTTGTATTCAGCGAAAGCCTCTTCCCCCCTGCCCTGATTGCGATAAACTTCTGCAAGACCATAATGAATTATTGGCAAATCTGGATAAATCTCCAAAGTCTTTTTGAACCACTGCTCACTTATCACATAATCCCCTCCAATTAAAGCTGCATATCCAAAACCTAACCAAGTAACAGGCTTATTCTGGTCCATTTTCTGTAAAATTTTAACCGCCTTCTTAATTTTCCCTATTTTTAGCATAGCCCATGCATCTTCAATTGCAATTCTTTCGTCAAGGGTTAACTGAATAATCATTTCCTGGGGAACATCATCTAAGTAATAGGTTGGAGTGATTTTTTGAACAGTAACACATGAAGTGAAAAAAATAATTATTATAATTAAAAAGGGAATCATTTTTTTTATCATTTTTACTCTCCCTTTAAAATATAAGAAGAAAATTTAAAAATATATTGGGGTTTAACACTTATTTTTATGTCTACAAAATTTGTATTTTCTCTTTTTTCCAGTATTATAGACCAACGGGAAAAGGATTCTAATAATTCTTCCTCTTCCTTTGGAATCCTTAAGAGGAAAGTTTTAAACTCTTTAAAAAGTTCATTCTTTAAAAAACTCTTTAAATCTTTTATTCCCTCCCCTGTTTTTGCTGAAATGTAAAATTCACAATTACTTACCCTCTTATTTTTTCCCAATAAATCATTTTTATTTGGTAAGAGGTCGATTTTATTTTTTACTATAATTATTTTATCTTGATTTATACCCATATCAGTTAAAATTTTATTAACTGCTTCTATCTGTTCCTCGTAGTTCTGAGAACTCAAGTCAACCACATGGAGGAGTTTATCAGCTTCTACAACTTCCTCTAAAGTAGCTCTAAAAGCAGTCACCAATTCAACAGGAAGTTTTTTAATAAATCCAACTGTATCACTGAGGTAAAAATAATGGCCATCCTCGAAAACCACTCTTCTTAAAACAGGGTCCAAAGTAGCGAACAAAAGAGAGGAAGTATAAACATTTTCTGATGTAAGATAATTAAAAAGAGTTGATTTGCCCGCATTAGTATATCCAACGAGTGCCACAGTAGGAATCGGGCTTCTTTTTCTTCCTTTTCTCTGTAGAGCTCTTCTTTTCTGAATCTGGGCGATTTCTTTTTTTATTTTTGTAATTCTGTTTACGATTCTTCTCCTGTCTATTTCAAGTTTTTTCTCACCAGGTCCTCGAGTCCCGATGCCACCTCCTAATCTTGAAAGAGCAATACCTTTTCCTTTTAGGCGGGGCAGAAGATAAGTCAATTGAGCCAATTCAACCTGAAGTTTTCCTTCATTACTTTTGGCTCTCTGGGAAAAAATATCAAGAATGAGCTGGGTTCTATCTATAACTTTACAATTAATCTTTTCTTCTAAGCTACGCTGTTGAGCAGGAGTTAAATTATGGTCAAAAATTACTAAATCAGCGGATAATTCTTCAACAAGTTTTGCAATTTCCTCTGCTTTCCCTTCCCCAATATAAAATTTTGGATTAATCTCATTTCTCACTTGAATTATCTTTTCTATTACTTCTCCTCCAGCTGATTCAGTTAAAAACTCCAGTTCTTTTAAAGACTCTTCAGCTTCAATTTTCTCTTTTTTTGTTGTAGCTAAGGCTACTAAGATGGCTCTTTCCATTTTAATTCTTTCTCCAAAAAATCGAAAATCTTATCTCTTTCATGGGAGAAAAACCATTTGACATCTTTCTCCTTTCTAAACCATATTATCTGCCTTTTTGCATATCTTCTTGTATCCCTTTGAGTGAGTAAGATAGCTTTCTTTTCAGGCATTTCTCCCTGCGCAACTTTCAAAGCATATTTGTAACCCAAGGCTCTAAAAGGTGGAGAATCTGGACTAACTCCCTTTTTGAGAAGCTCCTTTACTTCTTCTACCATTCCTGAAGCAAACATTCTTTCCACTCGTTCATTAATTCTTCTATAAAGTTCCTTTCTTTCTAATATTAAGCCAATTTTTATTTTATGAAAATCATTTAACTCTGAGCGGGTATTTTTGAAATGCTCGGTAATTGGCTTACCTGTTAAATAATATACCTCTAATGCCCTTATAATTCGCATCTCATCGTTTTCACCAATAATACGAGCATAAACAGGGTCAATCTTTTCCAATTCCTCTCTCAAATAAGAAATACCTTTCTCTTTTGCCTCTTTTTTTAATTTTGCTCTCAATTTATCATCTCTTCCAGGACCGGGAAATATTCCATTCAATAAAGCTCTTATATAAAGTCCTGTCCCTCCAACAACAATAGGAAGTTTTCCTCGAGATATAATATCACTAATCGCTTTCTTGGCTAATCGAGCAAAATCCGCCGCAGTGAATTGTTGAGTATAATTTAAAATATCCAGAAGATGGTGTCTTACCTCCTTTCTTAGCGAAAGAGGCACTTTGTCAGTCCCAATATCAAATCCTTTATAAACCTGCATAGAATCACAGTTTATTATTTCTCCATCAAATTTTTTTGCTATTTCAATTCCCAACGCACTCTTTCCAGTGCAGGTTGGTCCAAGAACAACAACGAGTTTTTTCTTTGTCATAATCTATAAAACACTATGAACATGTGATTTTAATTAACAGGTAAATTATCAAGAAAGTGAGCAATAATAATATAGCTAATATCTGGCGTTTTTTCAACAATTTTCAACACTAATTAATTTATATGGAGAGACAGCATATGTCAACTATGAAAAAACAGATGAATTTCTCCCTTTATTTATGAATTTATTACAGAACTTCAAAACTCAATGTTGCAGTGTAATGGATTTCATTGCATTTACCCTTTAAATCCTCAGTAACAGGAAATTTTACATCTGCTTTTATCAGCCAGGGTCCGTGATGCAAAATTCTTATTTCTGCTACACCTTTGTCATTCGTAACTGTGGCATAGCAAAAGTCAGTTTTAGTGGAAAATCCGCTATAAGTTCCATAGACTCTACAATATTTGAGGGGCTTTCCCTTAAATATAACTTGAACTGGTAAAAAATCTCCTACTTTGAGTTTATAGGGATTTTTTAAAGGAATTATTTCTAACTTATGACCCACTGATTTTGAAAAAGAATTTGAACCTGAACCTTCTTCTACATTTATCAATGCCTTAGCATACTGTTCAAAATAAAGACTTAGGATAACATTTTTGAGACCAGTCTTTGGCAAACTTTTATGATGAATCTTTCCTCTCTCAATATACATAGTATAAAATCCTGGCTTTAATACAGCACTAACAATATATGTGCCTATTTCGGAAAATTTAAGTTCTGTAGCAAGAAATCCTCCTGGATTAGGATTTAATTTTTCTTTTCTGCCGCGTGGTGAAATTAATGAAAATTCTTTTAGTCTTTCTTTTGCTAAGAAATCATCCACAGGATAGCGATGTCCCCAGCCAATATAAACTTTTGGCTTCTCCTTAATTGTTGGATAATAATTAGAAACATTCAACCATAACATATGAGCATGCCCAAATAGACAGAAATACATAATGGAACTTAAAATTAAGCATATTCTAATGAAAATTTTTATCTTCCTCATTTTTATTAAACCTCCTTATTTTTTATTCCGGAAAAATTAAAGTTAGAATATTCTAACATTGTTAGACATTCCTAACATATAATATTTTTAACTCTTTTGTCAACTTGTTTTAATAGACCATCATTCACGGCATATTATTGCTTAAACTTTTATAAGCATCCGGACTTTTTAATACTCCATGAATTGTAACTAAAACAATAAAAACTATATCACTAAAATTTTGTAGTTTGTGAAAATAATGAGCCAATAAGAATAATAACTGTAATTTTCTGAAAATATCGAAATCATATTCTTTTCGTTCGTTAATTAGTTACAAATATTTTATGCTACCAATTTAAACTAAATTTTATTAATCTAAAAATATGAAAGAAAAATTTATAAAATTTAAGAATTATAAAATTTCCTTATGGGAAGATGGAAAAGGACAGCCGGTTATATTACTTCATGGTCTTGGAGCTTCAAAGGAATGGTGGAAGTATAATTTTCCTTTTCTTTCTAAACACTTTAAAGTTATTGTGCCTGATATAATCGGTTTTGGTCATTCGGATAAACCTGAGATTTCTTATAATCTTGATCTTGCAAATAATTTTTTAAATAGCTTAATTGAGAGCTTTAACTTTCATAAAGTATCCCTGATTGGAAATTCGATGGGAGGACTGATTTCTCTCTATTTCGCTCTTAATTTCCCTGATAGGTTAAACAAGCTTGTTTTAGTAAGTAATGCAGGTTTCTCTCGTAACCTCAGTTTAATTCTAAGAATAGCTACAATTTCCTCAAATTGAATATAAAAATAAATTTAATCAGCTTGTTTTAGATTTTTTGCT
>CAZWBN010000054.1:9609-11470 GCA_964632095.1 uncultured Clostridia bacterium
TTCCTCAAATTGAATATAAAAATAAATTTAATCAGCTTGTTTTAGATTTTTTGCTTGAATAACATACCTTGCAATTTGTTCGTGAGTGGCGAACCATACTTTCGGATGAGATTTTATATAACGGATCAGCCTTTCAAGCATTGAAATTCGCGAGCGATGACCAATTACATGGGGATGCATTGTTAGAATGAAAATTGTTCCCTCTTCATAGGCTTTATCAAACTCAGCCTTCCAGATTGTAAAAACATCATTGGATGACCTCTGGTTATGCAATCCGCTTTCCCAGTTAAAACCAAAATATGGAAAGTCATCAAGTAACCATTCAACAGGTAATTCGACCATTCCTGTTTTTTTGTTTTTATAAAGAATCTCATAAGGTCTATCGTCCGCCATTAAACTGCTGTCATAAATAAATCCAAATTCTTTGAGGATGGGGAGTGTCTGTGGATTAAAATACCAGGAGGGAGAACGATATCCAACCGGTCTCTTACCTGTAATTTTTGTTAAAGTATCAATTGCTTTTTTCATTAATTCTCTTTCCTCTTTTTCAGAAAGCTGGGGTATTGGCTCATGAACCCATCCATGAACGCCAATTTCATGTTTTCTTCTGGACAGAATTTCTTCAATTTTATCTTTATGTAAAATAGCGCTTACAGCAGGAACAAAAAATGTAGCCGGAATATTATATCTATCCAGGAGATTTAAAATTCTTGGTATCCCAACCCTTGCACCATATTCTCCTCTTGAAAGTGATGCAGGGTCTTTTACTCCCTTCCTGAGATATATTGTTTCAGCATCAAAATCAAAGGACAATCCAACTGCAACTCTACTCTTATTTGGCCATGATTCAGGAGTCAAATCCTCTCCTGCTCTTATTAAATAAACGGGTTTTATTACTTCTTCGAGAGTTAAATGCCATGGTTTTTTATCCGCTGGTTTCTCTCCTAAAAAATAAAGATTGCAAAAGAATAAAAGAAAAATGATTATAAAAAATTTTTTCATTTTTAACCTCACTCGTATAATATGATGGCTGTTCAAAATTAAGCTATTTTAATTTTTTACCACTCCAATCATACCATTTGTCTTTCCAACTCTCTTTACCAAATCCATATCGATAATATCCGGTAAATGATTTAAAATCTTTGGAGAAAATAAATTTAAAATCCCCGGCATCAAATGGAGGACTATAAGAAGGACTTTCAGACCATTTTCCAGTTAAAACATTTCCATTAAGTATCCCTTCTATTTTCCCATTGTCATGAGTATAAGACCCAGTAATCTTATTCCCTGACTGTTTAATTATCATTTGGCCAAAAGTAGTATCCCAGATGCCAGCAATAGAAATCACCTGACCTAAATCAGGTTTTTCCACAGGAGGTTTTTCTTCATTACTCCCTAAGTAACTCAAATTAAAATCGTCAAAATCAGCTATCGTGTAAGTCCCATCTTCGTGGGTGCCAAAAACTACTGCAGTAATTCTAATTTTGTTAACATTACTTGGATTAATATCAAGCAATTTTCTTGCCACTTCACCAAGATTCGCTTTCACATTTATCCAATCTGTTGGTACTGGGAGACCTGTGCCGAGTTTAACCCAGTATATTCCAGGTCTATTTTCAGAAGTGCTATAAGGATTGAGATAATAGTATACTGTGCCAAGGGAATTATTATCTTTGTCAAGATAACTCAGCGCTATTGCAGCCCAGCCTCCGTTCTGTCCCCAAAAGGTTGACCATCTTTGCACTCTAAATTTAGCATTAAATTTAATACCCAAATTAGAGACAGCTATTTCCTGACTTACAGAATGATAACCTCCGCAAGCTCCTATCCTTAGAAATCCATTGCTGTAGTCGGGCCCAAA
>CAZWBN010000055.1:0-11131 GCA_964632095.1 uncultured Clostridia bacterium
GACACCTTTCCATTTTTTATCAGCTTTTCAGCAGCTCTTCTTATGCTCATATTTATAGCAGCTGCATTGTTAACTGTAGCAACTATCAGGTTTGCTTCTGTAATTATTCCCCTCTCATCAGTTTTATAATGGTGGAAGAGTGTGCCTCTTGGGGCTTCTACAACTCCAATTCCTTCTTTTGGTGTTGCAGTGGGAATATTTCTAATATTTGGGTCTGTTATTTCTTTATCTTCAAGGAGCTCCACCATTTCTTCTGCAGCCTGAAGAGTCTCTATTAAGCGAGCCCAGTGGAAAGCTAAAGTATTGTGAGCCGGTTTTCCTCCTAAGATTTCATACATTTTCTCATAGGCTTCCTGTGCAAGGGGAGTAGCCATGCCATCCGCTGCATTTAAACGGGCAAGAGGTGCAACACGGTAAATACCACTATCTTCACCATCTACGAAGCCTTTCCAGCCAATTTTCTTAAGATAGGGAAATTTAATGTAGCTCCATGGCTCAACATGTTCAGCTATATATTCTAAATAATCCTGGCATTTAAATTTAGCAAACTCTTTTCCATTCGGATCAACAACTCTTACATATCCATCGTAAAAATCCACTTTATTGTTTTCGTCAACTAAACCCATATAATATGTGCGATGATAATAAATGTCCCCTGTAACAATATCTACATATTCTTTATTCTTCAATACAATGTCCTCAAACACCTTTAATGCAAATTGGGCAAATTCCCTGCAAAATTTTGCTGATTCTAAAAATTTCACTCTATACTCTTCAGTTAAACCTTTGGAAACTCCACCTGGAAGACCACAAACCGGATGAATTACCTTTCCTCCGAGATGATTTATTATATCTCTTGCCTCTCTTCTTGCACGAATCACTTTTTTACCATTTTCAAGTCCAACTTTATTTATAACTCCGAGAATATTTCTCTCACCCGCTGGTGCTTGAGGACCAACCACAAAATCAGGACCACCAAGGAAAAAGAAATGAAGTGTATGGTCTTCAAATTGAAAAGCATTATAAATTAACTCTCTTATTTTCCTTGCCGCTGGAGTGGGCTCTACTTTATATAAATCATCCAAAGTTTTAGTTGATGCCATGTGATGAGCAGTTGGACAGACCCCACAAATACGAGGAGTAATTCGTGGCATCTCTTCAGCAGGTCTTCCAACTGCAAATTGTTCAAATCCTCTTAATTCAGGGAGTTGTAAAAAAGCCTTGTCTACATTTCCCTGTTCATCCAGAAAAATCTCAATTTTCCCATGACCTTCTAAACGAGTTATTGGGTCTATTGTTATCCTTCTATTATTGCTCATTTTAACCTCCATAATTATTATTTTTCATTACCCTCTACAGAAGCCATCCTTTTTCTTCTCATTAATGAAGATGGAAGACTGAATCTGTAAAAGGTTCCAGCAGGGTCAACAATTGTATCTATAACTTTCTCTATTTCTTTTTCATCATTCACATCTATTATTGAAGCCAAAGCCGATAGAAATTTAGCTCCTTGATCAATCACTTGATCAGTGGGCCCAAAGCAACCTCTGCAAGGCATATTCGCTTCTATACATCTTGCTCCGCACCCTGTTCTTGTAACAGGACCTAAGCAAATTACTCCTTGAGCAAGAAAACATTTCTCAGGGTCTAAAATGACTTCATGCGGTCTTTTAATTTCTTTAATTGTCAATTTCTCGGGCTTTGTCTCATTCCTCTTACAGTCATCGCACAAAGATTTATTTGGGGAAAGAACAGAACCTTTTGGTGGAAGTTTACCCTCTAAAATAGCAGTTACAGCATTCATCACTAGGTCAGGTGGTGGTGCACAACCGGGTAAATAATAATCAACATCAATTACTTGGTCCAATCGATACACAGTATTATAAAATTTTGGAAGAGTTAACTCCTTTCCATCAATTGTTACTTTTTCCTGAGGAACAATTCCCTCTGGATTATGGGTGGATGGAGTTGTTTTATATACTCGATTAAAAATTGATTCTCTATCCCAGAAATTAGCAAGTCCTGGAATACCTCCTAAATGGGCACAACTTCCAAATGCTACAATTAACTGGGATTTCTGCCTGAGTAATTTAACCATTTCCTCTTGTTCGGATAATCTAACAGCCCCATTTATAAAGGTTACTGTAATAGATTTATCAGGCATTGCCTCAACATCCTTTTTCTTAAAATCCATAGCAACGGGCCAGAAAACTATATCAACTGCTTCAACAACTTTTAAAATATTTTCTGCTAAATCAATAACTGCTTCCTCACATCCACCACAAGAAGCACACCAATAAAAAGCAACTTTTGGCTTACTCATTTTTTCCTCCTTTATTAAAATTAAATGGTCCTAATTTTCTAATTGCTTCAGTAAATTCATTGCATACTCTCTGAAATTTCGCTCCTTCAGAAGCCGAAATCCATTCCAATCTTATTCTCTCCTCTTCAATTCCAAATTCGGATTGCAATTTTTTGAGAAGTTTATATCTTCTTAATGCCTTATAATTTCCCTCTTTATAATGACAATCCCCAGGATGGCATCCTGCAATTAAAACTCCATCCGCTCCTTCTTTAAATGCTTTGAAAATAAACTGGGGGTCAACTCTACTGCTGCACATCACTCTGATTATTTTCAAATTCGGCTCATATGTCATTCTTGATGTTCCCGCTAAATCAGCTCCGGTATAGGAGCACCAATTACATAAAAATCCAACTATTTTTGGTTCAAATTTTTCATTACTCATGTTAACCTCCTTTAAACACTAAGAATTCCTTCAATCTCGGCCATAATCTGTTCGTCACGGAAATGATTTTGCATAGCAGCTCCACTTGGACACGCTGCAACACATGTTCCACATCCTTTACATAGTGCTTCATTTACTTCTGAAACATCTTTCTCTTTATTATAACTTATTGCGCTGTAAGGACACAATGCGATACACAGTTGACATCCAGAGCAAAGCTCTTCATTAATCTCTGCTGTTATTGGTTCTAACTCAAACTTTCCTTTATCCGCGAGTGCTAATGCCTCTGATGCTGCTGCACCTGCCTGAGCAACAGTATCTGGAATATCTTTTGGTCCTTGACAGGCACCAGCTAAGAAAATACCATCTGCTGCAGTTGATACAGGAGCAAGTTTTGGATGTCTTTCCAAGAAAAATGCATCCTGGCTGCATGAGAGATTAAACATGCGTGTAATCTCATCTGAACCAAAATTAGGTTCTAAACCAACTGACAATATAACCATATCAACAGGAATCCTTCTTACAGTTCCCACCAGTGTATCCTCCACCCTGATTATTAATTTTCCTTCTTCCTCAGGTGTTAATGCAATATCTGAAATTTCAGATACTCTTCCTCTAATAAAATGAACCCCTTCTTCGAGTAATCTGTGATAAAACTCTTCATATCCCTTTCCAAAGGCTCGCATATCAATATAGAAATTATAAACTTCTGCGTTGGTTCTTTCCTTAATTATGTGAGCAAATTTCAATGAGTACATACAACAAACCCTTGAACAATATTCATTGTAATTTTCATCTCGAGAACCAACACAATGAATTATTCCCACTGACTGAGGTTCTCTTCCATCAGCTAATTTAATCTGTCCCCCAGTTGGACCAGAGGCGTTCACCATTCTTTCAAATTCTAAAGCTGTAAGAACATTCTTAAATCTACCATAGCCATATGCTGGTATTCTCTTAGCATCAAAGCCCTTAAACCCAGTAGCTATAATGATTGTACCTACTTCAAGTTCAATCTCCTCTTCTTCCATGTCATGATTGATTGCTTCTTTCTCACATACTTTCTCGCATAATTTACAATTTCCTGTTTTAAAATGAATACAATTTTCTTCGTCAATAAATGGAACCATTGGAACCGCCTGCCGAATTGGAACTCTAATAGCTGAATTTGGCCCGAGTAGCATTTCATCGTGAATAACTTCTCTCTTATCCAGATCTTCCACAGCTATTGCATCCGTTGGACAGAAATAAGCACATGCTGCACAGCCGATACAATCTTCAGATGGTTCCCCGAACGGAGTTGATACCTTTCGTTCTGCTCCTCTTTCAACAAAACTTATTGCATTTGCCCCTACTATTTGCTCACAGGTTCTAACACATAAACCGCAAAGAATACATTTTTTTGTTGGATCCTTAATCTCAAATCTTGTTTTCTCAATTCCCAATTCTTTTGCTAATTTTTTAACCGGTTCTGCAGCAGGAGCACGTGCCATCAAAAGTTCTACATTCATTTTCCGTGCCTTCACTGCTCTTTCAGAATCAGTGAAAACTTCCATTCCATTCTCAACTCTTCTATTACAAGAAGTCACCAAATCAGTGGTTCCATCTTTGAATTTTACTTCAACCATACAAACACGACAGGCTGCATAAGGCTCTATTAAAGGATGATAACATAAGGTAGGAATAGAAATATCGAGTTTTTTCGCTGCCTCAAGTATAGTTGTTCCTTCTTCTACTTCAATTGGTTTACCATTAATTTTTAATTTTATTTTTTTCATTTTTTTCCCTCCTTATTTCTTTTGTAAATCGCATCTTAAGCATCTTTTTGCTTCTCTTACTGCTGTTTCTACATCATAGCCTAAATCAACCTCTTTAAAGTTATTTTTTCTTTCCTCAATCTGTAAACAAGGCATTTCTGGCCTCTTCAAATCTTTCATTTCCTCCTCGGTTAATTCAACAGGAGGCACTTCCATTACAGGCTTTGTGGGTTCGTAAGTTCTTTCTTGAGATTCTCCTCTGAGATAGCGATGAATTGACTCAGCTGCTATTTTCCCTGCTCTCATTGCTTCAATAACTGTTGCAGGTCCTGAAACTACATCTCCACCAGCAAATATTCCTGGAACATTTGTCTCAAAAGTATCTGGATTAACCACCAATGTATTCCATTTTGAAATTTCAAGTTTATTACCATTGGTTAAATTCTTTAAGAAAGATAAATCAGGCTCCTGCCCTATTGCAGGAATCAATGTATCTGCTTCAATTGTATATTCTGAACCCTCAATAGGGACGGGTTTTCTTCGTCCAGATTTATCGAATTCTCCAAGAGACATTCTAATGCATTTTAAACCAGTTAGTTTTCCGTTTTCTGATATAACCTCAACCGGGGTAGTAAGAAACTTAATCTGAATTCCCTCTTCCAGTGCTGCTTTAACCTCTTCTGATGCTGCAGGCATTTCCGTTCTTGTCCTTCTATATAAAATTGTAACATCAGCTCCAAGTCGCCATGCGCTTCGAGCTGCGTCAATCGCGGTATTTCCACCTCCCACAACTACCACTTTTTTACCTATTTTTGGTTTGCCATTCATATTAACTTCTTTTAGAAAATCAATGGGATCAATTACACCTTCCACATCCTCTCCTGGAATTCCCAATTTTAGATTTCTCCATGCTCCAGTAGCAATGAATACAGCTTTATATCCCTGAGAGAAAAGGTCATCTATTGTCAAATCCTTTCCAATGGTAGTATTTGTTTTAATTTCAACACCTGCTTTCTTGATATAATCAATTTCTTTCTGAAGAATATCTTTCGGTAATCTGTAAGGAGGAATTCCCCAAGCTAACATTCCTCCTGGTACCGGAAGAGCTTCAAAAATTGTTACATTATATCCCAATTTAGCTAAATTCCATCCTGCCATAAGTCCTGCTGGACCAGAACCTATTATTGCAACTTTTTCGTCATATTTTTTTGGAAAGCTTTTCACAGAAACAGTTCCTTCCTTCTTATATATATAATCAGCAACAAAACGCTTTAAATTTCTGATTGAAATTGGCTCTCCTATTTCCCCTGAGCGACATTTTACTTCGCAGGGATGATGACATACTCTTCCACACACTGCTGGTAAAGGATTTTCCATCTGTATAACTTCAAATGCCTCTTTAAATCTTCTATGGGCAATAAGAGCAATATAAGTAGCTGCATCAGTATCAATAGGACAGGTATGATGGCATGGCGCGGAAACAAGGTCAACACATACTCCTGCGGGGCATCTCTTATATTTAATATGTTGAATATACTCATCCCTGAAATAGCGAAGTGTTGTCAAGACAGGATTTGGTGCAGTTTTACCAAGTCCGCAAAGGGCAGTATCTTTAATAATTAGTGCTAATTCCTCAAGTAAATCCAAGTCTTCCATTTTCCCTTCGCCTCGCTTTATCCTGCTCAATATTTCAAGCATTCGAGGTATCCCCTCTCTACAGGGTGTGCATTTTCCGCAAGACTCGTCCTTTGTAAAGGTAAGAAAATAATGGGCTAAATCGACCATACATGTACATTCATCTGTAACTACCAGACCTCCAGAACCCATTATTGCACCTGCACCTGTTAAACTTTCATAATCTATTGGATAATTTAAATGCTGTGTTGACAAACAGCCTCCTGAAGGACCTCCAATTTGCACTGCTTTAAATTTCCTATCCTTTTGAATTCCACCGCAAATATCAAAAATTATTTCTCCCAAAGTAATACCCATTGGAACTTCAACGAGTCCTGTATCTCTAACCTTACCAACAACTGAAAATACCTTTGTTCCTTTACTTGTCTCAGTCCCTATCTTTGAAAACCACTTAGCACCTCGTAAAATTATCACAGGAACATTTGCCCATGTCTCCACATTATTAATCACTGTGGGTTTTCCCCATAAGCCTTTCTCAATTGGATAAGGCGGTCTTGGTCTTGGTTCTCCTGGTCTTCCTTCAATTGAAGCCATAAGTGCGGTCTCTTCTCCACATACAAAGGCACCTGCCCCTCGATGTAAGTGAATATCGAAACTGAAGCCAGTTCCTAAAATATCTTCACCTAAAAGACCATACTCTCTTGCCTGTTCAATAGCTCTTTTTAATTTCTCTCTTGCCAAAGGATACTCATTTCTCACATAAATAAAACCTTCCTTTGCTCCAATTGCTCTTGCACCAATAATCATTCCTTCAATTATAGAATGGGGATCTGCCTCCATAATACTTCTATCCATAAATGCACCCGGGTCACCTTCGTCTGCATTACAAATTATATATTTCACATCACCTTTCGCCTTTCTCGCTAATTCCCACTTTACACCAGTTGGAAAGCCTGCGCCTCCTCTTCCTCTTAAGCCTGATGCCTTTATCTCCTCAATAATTTGCTCTGGTGTCATTTCAGTTAAAACTTTTGCAAGGGCAGCATAACCATCTCGAGCAATATAATCCTCAATATTATCCGGGTCAATCATACCTCGATTTCTCATTGCAATCAGTATTTGCTTTCCAAAAAACTTAATATCTTTTAATATTGGAATCGGCTCAGCTTCTGGAGGTTTATACATCAATTTTTTGACGGGTCTGCCTTTTAGAAAATGCTCTTCTACTAAAAATGGAACATCTTCTTTTGTAACTCTCTCATAGAAAATCTCGTCAGGTCTGACTATTATAATTGGTCCCTGACCGCAAAACCCATTACAACCTGTTGTTACTACTAAAACTTCATCTTCAAGGTTATGTTTTTTTATCTCTTTTTCCAATGCCTCTAAAACTTCAAACGAGCGATTTGTTATACAATCTGAACCCGCACAAACCATAACATGCAAACGATAAACTTTTTCAGCCATCTTTACCTCCTTTCATTTTATTCTGTTGATGTCTTTTCGCTACCTAAAGCTAAAGCATATTCTTTTACTATTTCGCCTTTCATAACATGTCTTTCAAAAATCTCTCTCGCCTTTTCCTCTGTTAAATCAATATACTTAACTGGAGGTTTACCTACAAGTTGAACAGTAATCATTGGCTCATGACTACAAAGTCCAGCACAACCTGAAGTTGTGAGAATAACATCCTCTACTCCTCTTTTTTCTACTTCATCCATTAAAGCCCTCATAATCTTCCGAGCTCCGGCAGCTATTCCACATGTTCCCATATGAACTGTAATTTTAGCTCTACCTGCTCCCTCTCTCAAAATGGTAGCCTTTCTTGCTTTCTCTCTAATTTTTTCTAAATCTTCTAAAGTTAATTTCGGCATTGATTACCTCCTAAATTATTTTTTATATTTATTCAAAATCTCCGAGACTTTTGCTTCACTTACCTGTGCATAAACTTCGTCTCTAACTTTAACCACAGGGGCTAAACTACAGCTTCCTAAACAACGAACAGCATCTAAACTAAAATTTAAATCTTTGGTTGTCTCTCCAGTCTTGATATTTAATTCCCTTTCAAATTTTTCCAAGATTCTTTGACCTCCTCGAACATGGCATGCAGTTCCTACACAAACTTGTATTGGATATCTACCCTTCGGAATTAAACTAAAAGCTTTATAAAAGGTAGCCAAGCTAAGCAATCTACTTAAGGGAATATCCAGCTCTTCAGATATTTTTTTAAGAGCTTCCTTGGGTAAATAACTAAATTCATTTTGAACATCAAGTAAAACATCAAAAATTAAGCCTGGGTCACGATTATATTTCTCTATTATTTCGGTTACTTTCTCAACGCTCATTTTTATTAACCTCCATTATTTAGTTTTGACAATCCGGTTTCCAAATTTTCCCGGATAATTTTTAATGCTTTAGAAAAACTTAAGTTTTCATATTTCTTCTTCAGGATTTTAGTATTAAAAATATATTTTTTGCCATTTTTTTGATGCTGATAAATGAAATTTATTTTCGGATTAGAAGTCACCAAAGTCATCATTGTTTCAACCATATCTCCTAAGGGCTGACGGTCAATATGACTATGCTGAAAGGTTGCTTTTATTTTAGTCCCTTTACCCATTTCAGATTTAATTTTTAAATCTCCATTAGCCATTCTTGAAGCTTGTGCTAAAAAAGATAATCCTAAGCCCACCTTATGCTTGGGCTTTGTTGTAACAAATGGGTCAAGCACTCTCTCTATCATTTTCTTACTCATACCTTTTCCATCATCTTCTATCTCAATCACCAGTAAGTCCTTCTCTAAATTCTCTGTTATTTTAATTTTAATATTCTTCGCCTCAGCTCTTATTGAATTTTCCACTATATCCAATATGTGCAGTGATAAATCTTCAAACATCTCTGTTTTCCCATATAATTTTTCTCCCATCTTCTTCTCTCAAGGCTTTTTTTATTTCATAAACATTCGCCTTTTCGAGCAAGAATACGGTAAAACCTTTTCCAATTTCATTTAAGTAATGAGCATCTGAAGAACAAACAATAGGAAAATTGGAATTAAATTTTTCCCGAGCCTCATAATAATCAATTTTAGGAGAAATCTCTAATGCATCCAACTCCAAATCAGGTGGAATGAATCCAAGTTGACCAATGATACTGAAAGCTTCCCTATCTATATGAGAGGCGATTGCTAAGCCATTAAAAGCATGAATGTGTTTAACAACATCTTCAACTGATAAGGTTGTTGCTCCAATAAGAAGCTTCTTATTAAAACCAAGAACCTCGCCTTTTTCATTTACTACTACTTGCATTCCATATAAATCTTCTTTATTTTCACCGGGTAAATTCTCGTAAACAATTTCTTGAAATTTCATAGCATCATCTTTATTTTCAAAAAGAGCTACAATGTGAACTTCCTCTCGACTTGTAACCTCCATACCCGGGATTACATGAATACCCTGCCCGTAAGCAGCTTTCATTACTGCCTCAACATTTTCAGAAGAATTATGATCGCAGATGGCAATTATATCCAGTTTGCATGTTTTTCCTTTCTCAATTATTTTTGCTGGTGCCATTTCGAAATCAGTACATGGAGAGAGACATGTATGAATATGAAGATCTGCTCTAAATTTTCTCAGCATCTTTTTTAGCCTCTTACTCCTAATTCATAAAGTTTTCCTGCTATCTCAAAAGTTGTTAATTTCGAAGTCAAAAGAGGAATCTTTTCTTGCTCTGCCTTTTTCACAGTCTCCTCATCAGGTTCGCGATTATTAACAATCACTATACCTGACAATTCCTTTAAAGTAGCAACTGCAATAATATTTTGATGAGTTTGAAGGGTTATCCATAGATTTCCCTCTTTACTATTTGCGATTACATCACTTAAAAGATCACTTGCATATCCTCCAGTGACTTCATTTTCCAATTTATCCTGACCCACTATAACGGTCAGGCCGAGTTTTTCCACGATTTCTTTTAACCTCATTATTCCTCCTTTTTAAGTTTCGATTGATGATATGGAGATTTCTTCATAAGTTCAATTAACTCATTAGAAATCTGCTCGAATTTCTCTGGAAGTTTAAAAATACAATCTGTTATCCTTGCCTCTCCTCTCACAACATCTTCTGCAAATGTTTCACAGGTGGGAGAACCACAGGCACCACAATCTATCTTAGGTAAATCCTCATAAATATTATCCTTTTCTTTCATTTTAAGGATTGCTTTTGATATATCTGAATCAAGGGGTTTTAAAGGACGAGGATATATTTTTTCTTTTCGTAGATAATAATTCTGTTTATATTTTTTTCTAACTTCTCTTATATCAGAACAAGCTTTTATTTTTTGAAGTTCCAGATCTTCTATTAACTGAAAAATTTTATTGTATGAAATGTAAACATTTTCCACTGTTAAGGAACCTCCCACACATCCTTCCAGGCAGGAATATGCCTCCAGGAAATCAATATTTTTCAGTTTCCCATTCTCTATATCATCTAATACTTTTATAACATTTCTTAAACCCGAAACTACTAACGAATTTTTCAACTTCAATGTCTTGGAAATTCCTCCTGCAATTGCCCAGCCTATTCCTAAAATACAAAGACTTTTAAGAGAAGATTTGGATTCCGTTCTGTTTAAACTTTCCATAGCTGATAATAAAGGAGCATAAATATCTTTAATAGAAATTGCGCCATCTAAATGAGATTTTCCTCCTTCTGCAGGTTGTTTAATCGAAATCATTTTTGCGGGACAAGGTGTAAGATAAATTGCTCCTATGTCTTCTTCTTTAAGCCCCAGTTCCTTTGACTTTTTTTCTTTTATTTCTCTGCCAGCTACTTCTCTTGGAGTTTCAATTGGCATAATTAAATCGATTAATTCAGGATACCTGACTTGTATAAGTCGAACAACAGTAGGACATGAAGAAAGAATAAGAGGTTTTGGGCCCTTGTATTCTCTCAGATATTCTTGAATTGCAAAACTTACTTCTCCACACGATTGAGC
>CAZWBN010000056.1:0-10874 GCA_964632095.1 uncultured Clostridia bacterium
TAATATAATCAATTAATTCAATTTCTCTTTCTTCTTCCATGTTCACCTCTCATTTTTTAACTTGTTTTATAACTTACAATATTTTTTGTATAATTTCAAGAATAATTGGCTCTATGTCAAAAAGTGGGGAGAAGAGAGTATAAAAGCGAGAGGCAGGACAGCAAGGAGCACCTTTCTTATTTGCTGAAGGAAGTTCTTCTTCTATTACCCATAAATATTGCGTCCTGCTTTTCATGTCCATCCTCTCTTTCCTCCTTAGTTTCAATTAAATCCTAAGGAGATTTTATAATAAATTTTCGGTTACATTTTAGATGATTTAATTCGCTCTCTTAAATAAAAATAAAAGAGATGCTATAATATCTTCTTCCTTCAATATATAAGGAGGTTAAGATGCTGAATAGAAATATGAAAAATATAAAGCACGAAAAAATCTTTTTATTTTTAACATTATTTTCTTTCTTAATGTCATTTTTGTATAGTGAGAATAAATATTTCAAAATAAATGCTATAAAGGGATTTCCCTATTTTGACAGAGAAGGTGGACTTGGGGCGATTTGCGTTACTTCCCAAGGAAATTTAAGAAATTTTCAATTCTTTAAAAACAAGAAAATAGACCTATCATACAGACAGAATATAGACTTATTTAAAGTTAAACAGGATAAAGAAGGTAATATTTGGATTATATGGGGAGAAGTGAACACAAAAGGAAGTGATATATTTGCAGGAATTTTAAAAAAAGGTAAATTATATGAAATAAAAAGAATATCTGAAGATTTCGAAGGCTATAATTCTTCATCTGACATTGCTTTTTCCATAAATAATGAAAAAATAGTTATATGGATAAATTACTATAATGAGAAATTTAATATAATAGTTAAAAATTTAAATAGAAATAAAATATGGACCGTATATTCATCTTCGAATTCAGTTTTAGACCCAAAAGTCTTAATTGATAACGAAAATAAAATATGGATTTTTTGGGTTGAACCATTTAATGGAACAGATGAAATTTTTTATACTTTTTTAGAAAATGACATATGGCAAAAGCCTTTAAAAATTTGTAGTAATAAAGTTCCAGATATAACCCCTTCAGTTAGCCTAAATTCACAAGGCTTTCCTATGATTGTCTGGTCAAGTTATGATGGAAATGACTATGAAATATATTATTCGGAATGGAATGGAATGAAATGGAATCTACCCCAAAAAATTACCCAGAATGAGGATATTTCCGATTATAATCCCTGTCTAATAAATTATTTTGACTATATACCTGTGGTTGTCTGGACAAGAGTTTCTTCTAAAAAAAGAGATATTTACTTAAAGTTTAAATATCATAATAAGTGGAGCGAAGAGATAAATATATCAAATGATATTAAATTCAATGAAAATCCCTACATTGTTTCATTCAATAACAAAATTGGAATATCATGGCAAACGAATGAGAATATTGAGATAATATATTTAAATGAGCTACCGATAAAGGAAAAATTTACTGATTTTTATGAAAATCTTAAATCGAATCCTATATTAACCGATGATAAGTATATTGCATTTGGAAATAGCATCACATATGGCTATATTAATAGAATGCCTGCACCGGAAAAAGGTTACATTCCACGATTAGAAAATCTTTTAAATTCTACCTTTGGAACCGGTGAGGTGGTTAATTATGGTGTTCCCGCAGAAACAACAATCGGGGGAATAAGTCGCTTTGAAGAAACTATTCTTGTTGAACATGCCTTTTATTTGCTTTTGATGGAAGGAACAAATGATATTATTTTTATTAGAATTTCACCTGAAACAACCAGGTTTAATCTGGAAGAAATGATTAAAAAATGTTCGAAATATAATGTTTTCCCAATTATTGCAACGATTATTCCGAGAAAAGATTGGTTTTGGTATTCCCCTTTTTTTAGAAAAAGAATTTTTAAATTAAATGATTACATCCATGAGATAGCAAATAATTATTCAATTCTATTAGCTGACCAATTTAAAACTTTTTATGAATATCCAAAAAAATATGGTGGATGGAAATCCTTATTATCAGATAATAATCATCCCAATGAAAAGGGATATCAATTGATGGCAGAAACATGGTTTGAAAAAATAAAAGATATACCATTCCCTCCAATAGAAATTGAAGTGAGAAGAGAAAAAAACGAAATATTATTCTATAATGAAATTTTAAATGTAATAACATGGAAACCGAATCCAAAACTTAGCAATTCTTCAACAAAAATAGAAAAATATTTGATTTATAGAAAAAGTAACCCCCTCGAAGAATTCGAATTAATAGGAGAAGTTAGTTCTTTAATATATAAATATTTTGATAAAAAGATTAATCCAGATATGCATTATATTTATGCCATCCAAGCTCAAAATTCAGCAGGAATAAAAGGTCCGCTATCCAATCCTGTGGAGGAAAATTAAGAGATTTATAATTTATAATAGTATATCAAATGTCCAGATTAAACCTAATCCGAATTGAAATCCTCCAATATTGACCTTTTCTTCTATATTACTGCCTTCTGGCTTTGTTTTACCTTGCGAATACATCAAGTAAAATTTTACCTTTAAATTTCTAATTTTGGGGATTGAATAATATAATCCTCCATTCAAATAATATCCTAAAGTAGTATCTTTTGCATTAAATAATCTCCAATCTTCTTTATAAATAAAATAATCCAAACCGAAACCTGCAAATGGAGTTAAAGATTCATGCACTCTTATCAAATAATCTACGCCAAAAATAATCGGTTTCAAAGTAAATCTAACTGCTTCTTTTGTAACGGTTGCTTCTCCTCTTTTAGAAAAATATCCGATACCCAGTTTTATATTAAAATTGTGTTTATCTATATGATAAATTCTATGCGCCAATTCCAATGACCAAATCGGAGCTCCACCTCCATAGACTTCCTTAAATCGAGAGCTTCTTACATTATATTTCCCTCCATAAAAACCAACGAGAAAATTTAATCTTTTTTTCTCCCTCTTTTTTCTCGGTATTTTTATTTTCTCAACTTTCGCTGGCACCTTTTTTATTTCTGGTTTAATCTTTTCCACTTTTTCAATTTCTTTGCATACCCCTTCCTTCAATCTGAAAGTTATTTTTATACCATTTTCTACTCTTTCAATTTCAAAAATTGGTAATGGCTCGCGAAGATAGAATGCTACTCTTATAACTCTGGGATAAAGTTTTGTTACTTCTACTTTATCAACCCCACAAAAATTAACATCTATGCCTGGCTGTGTATAAAAATCTTCCACATGCCACAAATCAAAAACCAAGCGATTTGGATCAATAAGCCTGAAGTTTTCATAATTAAATTTTCCTTCGATTTCAATTATTACTAAAAGCTCTTTCTCCGATTTTGAAATTTTAATATTCAGTAATTTTCCTGTACCTTCTTCCTGTAAGGAAAAAGGAAAGATTTGTATTCCTATGAGAAAAAAATTTAATATTAGTAGGTTACAAAAAATGATTTTCATAAGTTTAAAAAACATAATTTCTCTCCTATTTGATATAATTTTCATCCTTTAAAAATTTGAATTTCTATAATAATGGTAAAATATAAAAATTGTCAAGCAAAAAGGTTTTATTAAATTTTACTCAATAAAAAATCAATAAGTGCCGTAATCTGTTTAAAGGAAAATGAAGGAATTCTTTCATTTCTTCTTTTCTTACTCACGATTGCAATTACATTTTCGTCTAAAAAAATCTCTTTGTCCTTTTCACTTACAACCAAGATCTGAGGAAAATTTTCTTTTTTATACCCTTCAGTTAGAACGATATCAACATTATTAAAATATCTTTTGACAATTTCATTTAAACTAATTTCGCTTTTCAATTTTTTAAACAATAAGAATTCCTCCTTTGAAGAAAAAGCAATTACTTCGGCTCCTGCCTCTTTAAATTTCCAGCTATCCTTTTCGCGCTTATCAATTTCAAAAGGAGAGTGGGAATGTTTTATAACTCCTACCCTGAACCCTCTATTTCTTAACTCTACAATTATTTTCTCTAAGAGAAATGTTTTTCCTGATTTCGATTTCCCTACGAATGAAAAAATAGGAATCATACTATATAATATTTTATAGGGAAGAAAAAACAAAGTAAATATTGCGAATTGGATTTTTAAATGTTAACATCGAAATTAAGTGAAATGAGATTTTCTAAAATTAAATTAATTTTAATGCTTCTAATAATCACTCCTTTTCTCTTTTCAAATCAATTGGAAAATGAAATTAAAAATGTGATTAAAGTTAAAAAAATTATTGAGAAAATAAAATACAATAAAAATCCTGGGGTTCAAAAAATTTCAGTAAAGGAAGACGAAGTGAATTCATATCTTAATTATCGTATTAAAAAAGAAAATATAAAAAGATTAAAGGAAATGAAAGTAAAAATTCTAAATAAAAATATCATTGAAGGGAAAGCTGTAATAAATTTGGAAAATTATGACAAAAAATCTTCGATTTTTAATATATATTTTAGGGGCAAAATTATTGTAGAGGATAAATATATAAAATTTGATTTTGAAAAACTCTTTTTAGAGGAACAACCTATTCCTGTAAATCTCCTTGAATTTATTGTAAATTATTTATCAAAATTAGAAGGCTATGAACCCCTTTCTATCTTTAGCTGGTACGAACTTCCATATGGAATAAAGAACATTAAAACTAAGAAAGGAGAAATCATTATCTTTTATTAAAATGATTCGTGTAATTGGAGGAATATATAAGGGAAGAAAACTTAAAAAGGTAAAGGACCCAGAAGTAAGACCATTAACAGACAGGGTAAAGGAAACCTTATTTAATATCATTCAAATGGATGTAAAAGGAAGTATATTCTTAGATGGATTTGCGGGAACAGGTTCTGTTGGCATAGAAGCTTTTAGTCGAGGAGCTAAGGAAGTGGTCTTCATTGAACATAAATATCAGGCTGTGAAAATTATAAAACATAATCTTGCAAAATGCGGAATTGAAGATAACTATGAAATAATATGTAAGGAATTCAATCTCGGGGTAATTCAACTTGCAAAGGGAAAGAAAAAATTTGATATTATTTTTCTCGACCCTCCTTATCAACTCTTAGAAGAGAGGAATCCTTTAAAAGTTATAAAGAAAAGGAATATCTTGAAACCGGATGGATTTATTGTTTTGAGACATTTTACCAAAACAAAATTTGAACCAAAGTATTTTAAATTATATCGTCAGGTAACAATAGGAACTGATGTTCTATCCTTTTATAAATAATCAGAATCGATAACTACCCTGTCTTATATTTTTCCTAAAATCCTCTCCCTCAATTTTTACTGTTTTGCACATCTCATAAATCCTTGAACGAAGCCTGACTCCTATCCTATCCGTAAGTGTTTCTTCATCTTTAGATTTAAAAATCTCCGAAGAAAAAGTAGTCTCTTCCTTTTCTATTTCATCTGGAAAATTTGAAGTAAAAATTGTAAGTTTTTTCTTATTGTATCTCTGATTAATAATATAAAATAGCATTTCCTCTACCCAGCTGCTTGGTCTTTTAGCACCAAGTTCATCGAGAATAAGGATTTCTGTCTCAATCACAGGGATAAGAATTTCCGATTCAGTAAATTCAGATTCGGGAGAATAGGAAGACTGAATGTCTTTAATCAATTCCCTGAAATCATAGAATAGACAAGGAACCACCTTTGTTTTAATTAATTCCTGACATATTGCAACAGCCAGATGAGTCTTACCCACGCCACAAGGTCCCAAGAATAAAAGTCCCACATCCTGGATAGGATAATTTTCAACAAATTTTCTGGATATTTTTAATGCCCTTTTTTGAGAATCATTCTGCGGGTCAAAATTTTCGAAAGTGCAGTGCTGATAGCGAGCAGGAATTCGAGCCATAGAAAGGAGATAATCTACCTTTTTCTTTTCAAAACACTTGCACCTTTTAGCAAAGGAGTAACCATCCTTCTCTTCAATTATCCATCCAGTTCCATCACAAATTTCACAGGTTTTCTCTTGCATTTCAGTTTAAATATCCTCTTAATTGTTGAACTTTTTTTGAACGAGCTAATTTTTCTTTAGCTCTTTTCTCTATCTGTCGAACCCTTTCCCGAGAAATATTTAACATTTCGCCTATTTCTCGAAGGGTCTTAGGCTGGTTATCTTCTATCCCAAATCTCAATTTTAAAATTAATGCTTCCCTTTCATCAAGCTCATTAAGAATTTCACGAATCTGTTTTTCAATAAACAATTTAATAATTTGATATTCAACTGACGGAGTAGCTTCATCTTTTAAGGTATCAGCTAACTCTCTATTTTCATCCATTATTGATTCATTTAATGATAGATCTTCTTTTCCAAGGTCATAAATATTTTCAATCTCTTCTATAGGTCTGTTAAGTTCATCTGCAATTTCATCTCTGTACGGGTCACGCTTTAATTTTTTCTTCAATTTAGATTCTGCTTCTCTTACACGGGTTCGAAGATTTGAAATCTTTGTAGGAAGAGTATAAATATGAGAATATTCTGAAAGAGCCTGAATAATTGCCTGCCTTACCCACCATACAGCGTACGATATAAATTTAACATTTTTTGAAGGGTCATATCTTTTAGCCGCTTCTATCAAACCTTTATTTCCTTCATTTATTAAATCAAGATAAGAAAGACCAAAACCTCTATATTTCTTTGCATAGTGCACAACAAAACGAAGATTACATTCAACCAATTTTTTTAAAGCCTCATTATCCCCCTTTTTAATTTTTTTTGCAAGTTCTTTTTCTTCTTCCTCATTTAATAGAGGAAACTTTGAAATTTCTTTCAGGTAGATTTTTAAGTTATTCGAAACAAATAAATTTTTAGACTTTTTTGGCATTTTTTTCTTCTTTTTCTATCTTTTCTATTTTTATTATCTTAGCTGGACTTGTTTTAACCAAGGATTTTCTAAAGAATTCAAACTCTCCTTCTCTCCCTTCAAAAAATTCCTTTTTAATATAATTTAATAATTCATTAACCTCTCTCTGCATTTCTTCCATTTTTTTTCTCATATTTAAAATAATTTCAACTCCAGCTAAATTAACGCCTAATTCCCGTGTTAAATTCAATATAATTTCAAGCTGTCTCAAATCCTCCTCTGAATATAATCTTGTGTTTCCTTCTGTCCGGGATGGCTTAAGTAATCCTTCTCTTTCATACAGACGCAAAGTTTGGGGATGAATATTATATAGCTTTGATACTGTGCTAATCATATAATATTTTCTTCTTTCCTCTTTGTTTTTCTTCTCCATTTTTGATTCAACTCACTTTCAAATTTTCTCTTGGATTAAATTGAGTAATTCTATCAAGTTCTTTTAATAAATCTCTGACTCTCACATCCTCTGAAGGAGGAGGAACTATTTTTACCTCCACAAATAAATCGCCTCTGCCATCTCCCTTTAAGAACGGGGCTCCTCTTCCTCTTAATCTGAATTTCTGTCCACTTGAAGTGCCAGGAGGAATTTTTATGGTTGCTTTTCCCTCAAGTGTTGGAACTTCAATTTTAGCACCAAGAGCAGCTTCTGTTACTGTTATAGGAATGGTACAATAAATGTTTTTACCCTTTCTCTCAAAAAATGGATGAGGAGTTACTTGTATTGTAATAAAAAGGTCTCCAGGAGGACCTCCTCTAAGCCCTCCATTCCCTTTCCCAGCAATTCTAACAACTGAACCATTATCAACACCTGGGGGTATCCTCACATTTATTATCTCTTCCTTCTCGATCAATCCTTCTCCATTACAATAATGACAAGGATCTCCTACAATCTTTCCCGTGCCTTGACAATTGGAGCAGGTTGTAAAAAACTTCATAAATCCTCTTTGCAAATTTATTTTACCACTTCCTCCACATACAGGGCAAATTCTTTCTTTACCCTTTAAATATCCATATCCGCCACAGCTTGAACATGTATCCTTCCTGAATAACTTAATTCTTGTTCTTAACCCCTTGATTGAATCTTCAAAACTTATGTTCATCGTATAGTGGAGGTCTTCCCCTTTCTCAGGTCCTCTCCGGCGTACTGTTCGTCCAAAAAATGCATCAAAGAAATCTTTGAATGTTGAAGTTCCAAATTCTGAGAAATCAAAACCTTCGAATCCGGTATAAAAATCCTGAGCACCAGTCTGCTGGAAATCTCCAACAAATCCAAATCTATCATATTGTTCTCTTTTCTTAGGGTCACTTAGAACCGAATATGCCTCCTGTATTTCTTTGAACTTCTCCTCTGCTTCCTTATCCCCTGGATTCAAATCGGGATGATATTTTCTTGCTAATTTTTTATATGCCTTTTTTATTTCATCAAGCGTAGCATTCCGACTGACACCGAGAATTTGATAATAATCTTTCATTTTCATTAGTTATTTTTCTTCTTATCATCACCTTCATCAACAACTTCAGCGTCTATATAATCATCTCCAGAACCTTTCTGTTGCTGAGATGTTCCCTCTTGAGAAGAAGTCTGCTGTTGTTGAGTTGCTCCTCGATATATTGCTTCAGCTATATGATGGGATGCTTGAGTTAAAGCCTCAATAGCTTTGTTAATCTCATTCACATCCCCACTTTCCATTGCTTTCTTTGTATTCTCGATTTCTTTTTCGATTCTCTTTAAATCTTCTGGAGGGATTTTATCTCTGTTTTCTCGTATAAGTTTCTCTGTCGTATAAACCAGATTGTCCGCTCTATTCCTTGCCTCTGCTGCTTCTCTTTTTCTTTTATCTTCTTCGGCGTGCTCTTCCGCCTCTTTAACCATTTTCTCAATTTCTTCTTTTGTCAATCCACTGCTTCCAGTAATTGTAATTTTTTGTTCTTTTCCTGTCCCTAAATCTTTAGCAGATACATGGAGGATTCCATTAGCATCGATATCAAAGGTTACTTCTATTTTTGGAACTCCTCGCGGAGCAGGAGGAATTCCAACCAGATGAAATCTTCCTAAGGATTTATTATCAGCTGCCATTTCTCTTTCACCCTGAAGAACATGAATCTCAACGCTTGTCTGATTATCAGCAGCAGTTGAAAAAATTTCACTCTTTCTTGTAGGAATAGTTGTATTTCGAGGAATTATTTTTGTGAAGACTCCACCAAGTGTTTCAATACCAAGACTCAGAGGAGTTACATCAAGAAGCAATACATCTTTAACATCTCCTGCAAGAACTGCACCCTGAATTGCAGCTCCTATTGCAACAACTTCATCCGGGTTTACACCTTTATGAGGTTCTCTTCCAAAGAATTCCTTAACCAGTTGCTGAACTTTGGGTATTCTTGTTGAACCACCAACCAAAATTACTTCATCAATCTGATGTGGCTTCAATCCAGCGTCTTTCAATGCTATTTCACAAGGAGGAATTGTTCTTTGAATAATCGGGTCAGCCAATTGTTCTAATTTTGCTCTCGTCAATTTCTTGACGAGATGTTTCGGACCTGTGGCATCTGCTGTGATAAATGGCAAATTGATTTCTGTTTCCATTGTCGTAGAAAGCTCAATTTTTGCTTTCTCTGCCGCCTCTTTTAATCTCTGAAGAGCCATTCTATCCTTACTTAAGTCAATACCTGTTTCCTTTTTAAATTCCTCAATTAACCATTCTATAATTTTTTGATCTATATCATCTCCTCCCAGATGTGTATCTCCGTTTGTTGCTTTAACTTCTACAACACCTTCACCAACTTCAAGAATTGATATATCAAAGGTTCCGCCTCCAAAGTCAAAAACAGCTATAGTCTGGTCTTTTTTCTTCTCCATTCCATAAGCAAGTGCAGCAGCAGTAGGCTCATTTATAATTCTTACAACATCAAGACCAGCTATTGTGCCCGCATCCTTTGTTGCCTGTCGTTGAGCATCATTAAAATAAGCAGGAACAGTTATGACAGCTTTTTCAACTTTTTCACCAAGATAATCTTCAGCAGCTTTCTTTAATTTCTGTAAAATCATTGCTGAAATCTGGGGAGGAGAATATTGTTTTCCTCTTATTTCAACCCAGGCATCACTATTTTTCGCGCGGATGACCTTATAGGGAACCTGTTTAATTTCTTCTGTCACCTCATCATATCTTCGACCCATGAATCTTTTTATAGAAAAGACAGTATTTTCTGGATTTGTAATAGCTTGTCTTTTAGCAACCTGACCAACTAATCTTTCGCCCTTATCAGTAAAAGCAACAACAGATGGAGTTATTCTTCCCCCCTCTTCATTTAAAATTACCGTGGGTTTTCCACCCTCAACAACAGCAACAACTGAATTAGTTGTTCCAAGGTCAATTCCTATAATTTTACTCATTTTTCACCTCCTAATTGCTATTAACAATTATTAGTTCAAGTTTATTATAAAATATGAGTATAATATTGTCAAGTTTTTAAATCCATTTAAAAGACATTTCAAAAACATGAATCTGAAAAATTTACTCTTCTAACTAATTCATCTGGGATTATAAAAATTTTAAGAAAAATAAATGAAAAAAAATTTAATTATGCTATAATAATCTGTCATTTTTGCTATGTTTTTCAAGAAGAAAAGAAAGAGAAAGATATGCGTTGTGGGGCTTGATGGAGTTCCCATATCTCTTATAAAAAACCTCACTTCAAAAGGGATTATGTCCAATCTATCCCGTATTCTGGAAAAAGGATACTTACATCAGATGACAGTTTCTCTCCCTGAAATATCTGCAGTAAGCTGGACAAACTTTATGACTGGAACAAATTCAGGCACCCATGGAATCTTCGGATTCGTGGATATAAAACCTTCATCCTATGAAATTTATTTCCCATTTTTTTCAGATGTTAAAGCACCTACTATATGGGACAGACTTGAAAAAAATAACAAGAAAAGCATAGTCATAAATCAGCCCTTTACCTATCCTGCTCGTAA
>CAZWBN010000057.1:0-1220 GCA_964632095.1 uncultured Clostridia bacterium
CAAAAAGACTCTAAAAGAGAACACATGGCTCCTTCTTTCAACAGAAAGTGAATTCTTAAAATATTTGAGAAGTTCTCGAAAAAAATAATGTAAATTTTATTTAATAAATTTTCAAAAATTTTGCATCCTATATATTCTAAAAATTTATTAACTGATATATGAGTATTTTATCTTATTAAAGGACTTTTCTCGGAAAATTTGACATATATTCTTCTGCTATGCTATAAATTATAGACCAAATCACGAACTACTGAGGGAGATGAATGAATTTGATTTTTATTATTGGATTCCATATATAAAACTTTAAAAATGTTTAAAAATAAATCCAGAGTTATTAATTTCCTAAGCATATTTTTTCCTCTTTTCTTAACTTCTTTTTCAGTATTAACTCTTGAAATTACCTACGCCCGTGTACTTTCGGTTATAACATATTATCATTTTTCCTCAATGATAATAAGTATTGCCTTATTAGGTTTCGGAGCAGCAGGTGCTTATTTAAGTGTGAAATTTCAAAAACAAAAGGAAAAGATAAATCTTTATTTTCTTGAAAAAAATTTATTTTTATTTTTTGTTTCGATAATTTTCGGTTTTTATTTAATAATAAAAATTCGATTTTTTCCTTTAAGTTGGAATGCTGACTGGACAAATCAGTTAGCCCTCATTTTTTTCTATATATTAATGGGGTTACCTTTTTATTTTGCAGGATTAGTCATAAGCTCATTTTTTAGTGTATATCCAGAAAAAGCAAATTTATTATATTTCTCTGATCTTATGGGAGCAGGGCTGGGAAGTGTAGGATCCGTGATACTATTTCACTTTATTTCCGCTCCTTTAATTTTACATTTTATTTCCATAATCGGCCTTTCATTTTTATTTTTATCTCCTTTATTTTCAAAAAAAATTAGATTAATCGCTTTATCTTTCTGTATTTTGTTTTTATTCTTCTCTTATAAAATTGTGAATGAGAAAACTATTCTTATTTACCCTCCTCCATCTAAATCAATGTTTAATTTTGCAAGTCCTTGGAAAGGAAAAAATGTTATCGAATATTCAAAGTGGAATATCATAGAAAAGGTCGATGTTACAAAAAGTTTGAGAAGTAAAGTATGGGGATTCGGAGGTGAAATAAGTCCTATTTATTCGTCCCAAAAATGTGAATTAAGATATATTTTCAAAGATGGAATAATGTCTTCAGGAATTATGAAAATAAGAGGAAAAAT
>CAZWBN010000057.1:1320-10447 GCA_964632095.1 uncultured Clostridia bacterium
AAAAATCTTAAAAAAAGAGTTTTATGAATATTCAGGGAAATTAGCTGATAAATGTATTTTAATTCCTTGGGAAGGCAGGCATTTTTTCAGCCGTTTTGAAGGAAAAGTGGATGTAATAGAAACAAGCGGACTCGATGAATATCCCGCGCTTTCATCTGGGGCATATGCGATGTGTGAAAATTATATTTTTACTGTTGAATCAATAATATCAATGTTAAATCATTTAACAAAAAGAGGAGTTATTTCTATTACGAGAATTTATTTTAATCCCCCTCGAGAGACTTTAAGATTAGTAACCACTGCTAAAGAGGCTTTAAGAAGGTTAAAGACACTAGAGCCTTCGAAGCATTTTATTATAATAAAAGGAAAAAGATGGGCTAATACTTTAATAAAAAGGATGCCCTTTACTGAGAAAGAAGTTGAAAATTTAAAAAAATGGGCACTGAAAATGAAATTTGATTTTATATATTTGCCTTTCCAAAAAAATAAAAATCCAATAGATAAATACCTAAGATTGTCTAAGAAAGAAGAAAAATATTTCTTGAAAGAATATCCTTATAAGATATATCCTGTCACGGATAATTCTCCATTTTTCTTTCAATATTATAAATGGAAGAATTTATTTAAAATGAAAATGGGAAATTGGGTTTATGAACAGCTCATGCCAATTGGACTGAAAATGGTAATATTTAGCCTAATCCAAATTACTTTGTTAGGTCTATT
This sequence comes from uncultured Clostridia bacterium, assembly GCA_964632095.1. Taxonomy (GTDB): domain Bacteria; phylum Acidobacteriota; class Aminicenantia; order JdFR-78; family JdFR-78; genus JdFR-78. The sequence goes on from CAZWBN010000057.1 coordinate 2,044, forward strand.
TTTTATTATTATTCCATTATTGTCCATTAAAATACCAAAAAATGAAAAATGGTTTTTACCAATGGTTTATTTTTCCTCTATTGGTCTGGGATATATTTTAATAGAAATTGTTCTCATCCAAAAATTTAATTATTTTCTGGGAGGACCTGTATATGCTCTTGCAGTGACTCTGTTTGCATTATTAACATTTTCTGGAATTGGAAGCTTCTTTTTCAGAAAAAGAATAGTGAATCAATCATTTCCTAAGAAAATAATTTTAACAATAATTTTAATCGGAATCCTATATATATTTAGTTTAAATTGGTTAATTAATTTATTTTTGCCTCTTAATAGAACTCTTAGAATTTTTGCCTCCTTTCTAATAATTGCACCATTAGGATTTCTTATGGGATTTCCCTTCCCATTTGGAATCAAAATCTTAAAGACAAGAGAAAGAGAAATGTTAATCCCCTGGGCTTGGGGCGTGAATTCAGTATTCACTGTATTTGGATCAGTATTTTGTCTTTTTATTAGTTTAAATTTTGGTTTTAATTATGCTTTGGCATTAGGAATTTGTTCGTATGCTTTTGCACTCATTTCTATTTCATTTTATAAGTATAAATGAAAAGTAAAGTTTTACAGTATCTCATTTGTCCTCAATGCAAAAGGAATTTTGCATTAATTGTGCAAGAGAAAGAAAAAGAAGAAATTATGGAAGGAAAACTATATTGCAATAACTGTGATATATCTTTTCCAATAAAAAATGGTATCCCGCGAATACTATTGAATAAAGATTACCATTTAAAGAAGATAACTCAAAAAAACTTCGCATTTTCGTGGAAGAAATTCTCAAGTATTTATACTGATGCAAGGGATTTTTTAGATTGGATATATCCAAAGAATAAAGATTTTTTTAAAAACAAAATAGTCTTAGATGCAGGATGTGGCACAGGTAAGCATGCTTTTTTTGCATCTCAGTTTGGAGCTAAAGAAGTAATTGCATTTGACTTAAGCGAATCAGTAGAAATAGCATTTCAGCTAAATCGCGACCGTGAAAATGTTCACATAATTCAGACAGATATATATTATCTCCCTTTCAAAAGAGATTTTGATTATATTTATACTATAGGAGTTCTACAGCATCTTCCAGATCCTCAAAAAGGTTTTTATAACCTAACCCAACTATTAAAAAAAGGGGGTTGGATCTCGATCTGGGTTTATGGTTATGAAGGAACCGCTTTTGTTAGGAAAGTGATTGATCCTATAAGGAAAAATTTAACTTCAAAAATGCCACTTTTTTTAATATTTGGATTAAGTTTTATACCTGGAATTACTTTCTACTTACTTGCAAAAGGATTATACAGACCTTTATCTAAATTCAAATATACAAAAAGACTTCTGAAATTTCTTCCAATGAGTTCTTACATTGTTTATATTTCTCAGTTCAATTTTACTCATATTTTTAATTCAGTCTTTGACCAACTAATTGCTCCCATAACAAATTATTTTTATCGAGAAGAAATAGAAAAATGGTTTAAAGAGGCAAATTTAAAAAATATTTTAATTACTAGCAGAAATAACATGAGCTGGAGAGCCACTGGTCAGAATCTTTAAAAAATTATCTATTTATTTAAAGAAATAACATCAATATAATCAATCCAAATATTATTCTCTCCAAAATCTAATATTTTTAGGCGAATTTTACTTTCTTGATGAAGAAAAAAATAAAATTTAAATTTTTGATATTCATTTTCTTTAATAAATTTTTGTCCACTTATAAATTTATACAAAATTCTTTCTCCTTTCTCATTTAAAATTGTAATAGCCAATATCTTTTTATTAATCTTATTATCTATTTTCATCCTCAAAATTAATTCATATTTCCCGGGCCTAAATCTCCTTTCAAAAGAATAATTAATCAAGCTCCTTTTATTTTCTCCCTTGTCCAAATAGAGGGCACATCCTTTTGATGCACTTAACTCATATACTGTTTTCCCAAATAATACAGGGAACCACTCTGCCTCAAATGTATGATTTTCCCTTGTAAAAAGTTTATCTTTATCATGCCATAAATAAACTTCAGATATTCCGTCTTTGCCTCTAAAAACTAATTTATCAGAATTTCTTTCTCTGATAAAACTCGCTATATTTCTGTGAATGTGATCTCTCCGTACAATAGATGGGGAGGTAATAATCCATATTCTTTTATCTGAATATTCACTTATAATTTTTTTCAAACTTTCTAAATTATTTATCCATTTTGCACCGATATAAACATCTTTCCATCCCTCGGGCGTTTTTTCCCAGGCATCCCATGTTCCAGGTCCACCTGTCCAGAGCCAATAATCCACCTTTCCTGCGTATATATATTGGAAAACGACATGTATAGCAATTACTATGTCATCTTTTTTTAAGTAATGCCTCACATATTCCCCAACTCCTTTATGATCATAATGCATAAACCGACCGGAACGGGTTATTATGTCAGTATAAATCCTGTCTCTATAATTCCGGTTAATGATCTTTTGAACCTCTCCAACTCCGAATTGATCCACTGTAAAAAGAAAAAGCAATGCAAATAAAATTATAGAAAAAATCCCATTTACAAATTTACTTTTATTTTTTGAGTTTAAATTAAAGGGAGTTGAAATTAAAACACTTCCTATTTGAGATATCCTCCATATACTAATCAAATATAGAAGTATAAAAAGCGGCCTTAATTGGAATAAATAACGGGGTTGAATATGAGTCCGGAAAAAACATAGAAATAATAGAGGAAAAAAGAAAATTAGATTTAAAAAATACCAATTTTCGTAGAAACTATAATCCCTTCCATTTCTTAAGGCTAGATAATATCCTCCAATAAAAATGAAAAAGCCTATAAAAACTATCAATCCCATGTGAGGAAAGGATTTCATAATTTCTTTAAAATAGGAAAAGGAAAAATCTTCAAAAAAATAATTCAATAAATTTTTTTGAGATTTAGAATAAACATATCCTACATGCCAGAAAAAATATTCGTGAAGCTGGATTAATATATATGTTAAAGATGTAAGTGAGAAAATAAAGATGGTATCTTTTTTGAAGAAATTTTTAACTCCTTTAACAAGAAATAAAGCGGGGAAACAGAACCATACCCCCATTCCTAATTGATGGATGAATGGGATTAAAATAAAAAATATCGTGGATAAGTATTTATATTTCTTTTGATTTTCAAAAAAGCCTTTATAGAAAAAATAAATAGCTAATAAATAAAACAGTTGAAGAGGGGCGAAATAAAGAACAGTCCGGGCATACTCTGTTTCCCAGGTGGAGAAAGCAATTATAATGGCTGATAATAATGCAATAACATCATTTATAAATTTTCTTCCAAAAAAATATAATAGAGATATTGTTCCTATACTGCATATAACACTAAAAATCCTAAGACTTGTTTCATTTAATCCAAAAAGTAAAGCTACAAAACTAAGGAAATAAGAGTATAAAATTCCTTTAAAAAGGATATGACCGGAAGGGTATAAAGGATAGCCGAATTTTAATATGCTTTGTGCAGCTAAATAATAAAATCCCTCATCCATCCATAGAGACAAATTTCCTATGTTTTTCAATCTTATAATTAAGCTGATTAAGGAGATTAAAATAAGGAATGAAATAATTATAATTTTTACTTTTAAAACTTTATTAAAAAAATTCATCTCAATCCACTTAATTATACAATCTGAAGATTTTATTCACAAGATATAAGCTGAAATTTAATTTAACTTTTTAAGGTAAATAAAAAAAGTCCATTATTTTCCTTCCTCATCGACTTTGTCACTATTTGTTTTAAAAGAAGTTTTCCTCAATTTATGACATTAATAATTCTTCACTCGTAGGACTGGTTTTTAATCCATAAGAATTACAATTTTCCATTACAGGATATTCAACTCTGTTTATACCATCCATCACTTTAAAACTGATAAATATGTCTATTTTGTGCAGTACTTTAGTTTTTAACTTGACCTTTGAAATTAGATATTCTAAAATTTATTTCAAAAATGAAAATTTTCCTTCAACCTGAAACAAAATTAAGCCCGAAAAAACGAAATATTCCTTTTCTTCTCGCTACTCTATTTCTTTTTTCTATACTTACGCTTTTTATTGATTTTTTTCACACCGAAACAACTCTTACAAGTAAAGATTTCTGTCCAGCCTGTAATTTTCATAATTCCTCCATTACAACTGGAAAAATTAATTTCTTTTCTCTTCCCTCATTAACCTTTATTAAGGTATTAAAAATATTTGAATTTTTCAACTGTAATCAGGTATATATTGTCATCCCCTCCTCCCGATCTCCTCCAAGTTAATTAATAAAATCTCCTTCTTTCAATTTATAATTCCTGGTTTTACTCAAATCTAAACTTATAGTAAGGAGGAAAAAATGAAAAGAAAGTTGTCATACTTATTAAATACAATATTTCTGATATTTCTTTGTTCTTGTCTTATTTTTGCTTATCAATCTAACCAGAACCGGAATCGCTATCGTTTTCAAAATCAACAAAGAAAATACAAAAAACAAACCAAATTATTCAAAATAAGAGGAAAAATTATAGATTGGGAAGAAAAACCAATAAAAAAAGCAGTAGTTTTAATACCTGAACTGGGTAAATCTGTGGAATCAGATGAATCAGGAAATTTTGAAATAAATCAAATTCCTAAAGGAAGATATCATATAGAAGTTTATGCGGATGGTTTTATGGATTATTCTTCTGATTTCTTCACCCTTAAACAGGACAAACTGGATTTTAAAGTAATTCTTATAAAAAAACTTAAGGAAGAAATAGTAGTTACAGCTACAAGAACACCAAAATTATTTGATGAGGTTCCAGTTAAAACCGAGGTGATAAATGCGGAAGAAATCGTAAATAAAGCGGCTGTAAATCTGGCTGAAACTCTTTATCAAACTACTGGTGTAAGAGTTGAAAATAACTGTCAAAATTGCAATTTTACACAGGTACGAATAAACGGAATGGAAGGAAAATATACTCAGATTCTTATTGACAGTTCTCCAGTTATAAGTGCTATGACAGGAGTATATGGGCTTGAACAGATTCCAGCCGAGATGATTGAGAGAGTGGAAATTGTAAAAGGAGGAGGTTCAGCTCTTTATGGTGGAAATGCTGTTGCTGGAGTTATAAATGTCATAACAAAGGAGCCTCAGGAAAATAAAACTTTTCTGAAATTCAATCAGGAATATATATCAGGAAAACCTTATACAAATTTTGGCTTTCGTTCCAGTCTTGTTTCCAAGGATTTGAATACAAAAGCATATTTATTCGCAAGCTATCAGAAAAGAGAACCGGTGGATTTGAATGACGACGGGTTTTCGGAACTTGGTATAATATCCAACACTTCTTTTGGTCTTAATTTTTATAATTACTTTCCCACAATTGATGGAAAAATTAAATTAAGTTTTTTCAGAATATTTGAAGAAAGAAGAGGAGGTGACCTTTTTGATAAACCTCCGCACGAGGCAAATACTGCTGAATGGGCTAAAACAGATCAAATAGGTTTTAGCTCAGAATGGAATCACTATTTATCCAAAAAGTTGCATTATAACATTTCTCTTTCTATTGTGGATGCTAAAAGAAATACATATTATGGAAGCCATCAGGACCCGAACGCTTATGGGCTTACAAGAAACCCCTTGCTATTTTTCAACTGGCAATTCAATTATCAAACAGGAAGCCATGTTTTCTCTCTCGGTCTTCAATATAAGAGAGATAAAATAAAAGATGAAGCAGTAGGGTATAATAGAATAATTAAAGAGACATATCATGAAAGTGGATTCTTTTTACAGGATGATTTTAAATTAAGCCGAATTATATCAATATTAACAGGAATAAGATTAAATAAACATTCAGCAATAAAAAGACTGATAATAACTCCAAGATTCAGCATTCTATTAAATCTCACAGAAGCATTGAATTTTAGAACCTCATTTTCCACTGGGTTTAGAGCGCCTCAGGTTTTTGATGAGGATTTACATATAACCCAGGTTGGTGGTGAAGGAATGATGGTGGTCAATTCACCTGACTTAAAAGAAGAAAGTTCCTATAGCATTAGTGGAGGTTTTGATTATGGAAAGCAAATTGGAAAGAGCTTAATTCAATTTAGTATAGAAGGATTTTATAGCAAACTTTCGGATACATTTATTCTACATGAAATAAAGCGAATTGAAAATGCTAGAATAATGGAAAGGATAAATGGTTCTGGTTCAAAAGTTTATGGATTTTCTTTTGATTTTGGTTTAATTTTAGGACCAAAACTTAATTTCTCCTCAGGCTGGACCATTCAGAGAAGTAAACTTGATGAACCTGAACCAAATTTTAATTGCAGGGAATTCTTCAGAACCCCTAATAGTTATGGATATGTCACTATGAATTACAAAAATGACAGATTAATTAACATGAATATTTCCATGGAATATACAGGAAAAATGAAGGTTCCTCATTTTGCTGGATATATTGAAAAAGATATTTTAGAAATAACATCGCCCTTTTATGTAGTGAATGTCAAATTCGACAAAACAATCAATTTCTCAGAAAACACGAACACCCGTTTCTTTATTGGCGCTTATAACATACTTGACTCTTATCAGAAAGACTTAGATAAAGGCGCAGATAGGGATTCAGGTTATGTGTATGGACCAGCTAAACCGAGAGCTTTTTATACAGGCTTTGAATTTTCCTTTTAAACGGAATTGAAATTACTGTAAATTCTTCTTGCTAAGCAGATATCTTTAAGCTTTGAATTATCCAGGCTGGAATAATAATTCTCTAAATTTTTCTTAAATTTTTCATATCCCCTGGTTACAAAATCTCCCCAGATATCCGAGAATCTTCTTTCTTTAATATTCCCTAATTTAAACTCTGAGTTTTCTCTTAAAAACCCGCAGGGAAATACATCCCCGTTTACTGTAACAGTCACAAAATCAGCACCAGCGGGGCAGCTATTTTTCCACAATTCATAAAATACACAATCCATTGAACAATCAACCATAATTCTAACCTTTCCATTATTCTCATATCTTTTTAAATCAGTTAATGTTTCCATTAACATATCTTTTGGAACTAAAAGTTCTTTCTGTTGTTCTGCACCCCTTCCAGTAGGAATGAAACCAAGAATAAAGAGATTTTTAACTCCAAGAGTTGAACATAGTTCCACCATTTTTGGAATGTCTCTATAATTAATTTTATTTACAACAAAAGCTACGGTAGTTTTAAAACCTTCTTTTACAAGGAGTTTTATTCCCTCGCAGGTCTTTTGGAATAAGTTTCTACCATTTCCCCGTATCATTTCATGCTTTTCAGGGTCAGGCCCATCAAGACTGACAAAAATATCTTTTATCCGGGCTTTCTTCAGATTATTTATAATCTTTTTATTTATGAAATATCCAGATGTATTCACAATTACCTTAGGTATTTTATCCGTAGCAAATCTCAACAGCTCATAAATATCCGGTCTTGCTAAAGGTTCTCCACCAATTACATCAAAAATCCTGACCCCGAGTTCAGCACAGTCCTCTACAAGTTCAATATAATTTTCATAGGGTAAATCAGTCTTTTCCTCCCCTGCTCTCAAACTGCAGTGCACACAATGTAAAGGACACCTCAAAGTAATTTCCACTTCCACATGATACGGACCTTTCATTTTCATCACCTTCTTTTCTTGTGTTTACTTCTCTATCAGCTTTCCCTTTTCCAGCAGAAAAACTTTATCACAGTGTTCAGCTATTCTTTCATTGTGTGTTACAACAATAGAAGTTAAACCTTTTTCTTTATGAAGGTTCTTTATCAGTTTTATTATACCCTCTCCAGTTTTCCAGTCAAGATTCCCGGTTGGTTCATCAGCAAGAAGTAATATGGGCTCAGTAACAAGAGAGCGGGCAATTGCAACCCTTTGTTGTTCCCCTGCTGATAATCTATTTGGTTTTATGTTCATTTTGACCTCAAGTCCCACTTCTTTTAATAGCATCACCGCTTTTTCTCTTGCCTTATCAAAACTGACTTTGCGAATCAAAAGAGGAATAATAACATTTTCAAGCGCTGTAAATTCTGGAAGGAGGTGATAAAATTGAAAAACAAAACCAATTTTTTTATTTCGAATCTCTGCAAGACCAGCTTCATTTTTTGAAAATATATCCTCTCCTTCCAAAAAAACTTTCCCCTTTGTTGGACGGTCCAAAGCTCCGAGCAAATTCAAAAGAGTTGTTTTTCCGGCTCCTGAAACTCCCATAATTCCAACAAAATCGCCCTTTAAAACGGAAAAATTTATATTTTCAAAAACCTTAAGATAACCATATGGGGTAGGATAAAATTTCGTTAAATCTTTTGTCTCAATTATCTTATTCATATTTCAATGCTATAACTGGGTCCACTTTTGA
>CAZWBN010000058.1:0-10442 GCA_964632095.1 uncultured Clostridia bacterium
CTTTTCTTCATTTTTTCTCACATTGTTTAGACAAATGTGAAATGGAATCCTTGGTTTTTTTATTTTTTCCGCAATTAATTAGAAAAGGAAAAATTAGAAATTAATTCTGTTAAATAAAAGTTTGGTGCCGAGGGCCGGAGTCGAACCGGCACGGAGGAGAACCTCCGAGGGATTTTAAGTCCCTTGCGTCTACCAATTCCGCCACCCCGGCTCTCTCCAACCGATGGAGGCATATTAATTTTCTAACATTTTTATGGTTTTTGTCAAGCCAGATTTATCTTGACAAGACAGGATTAAATTTGATAATTAAATGTTTGGGTGGCGAGGTAGCTCAGGCGGTAGAGCGAGGGACTGAAAATCCCTGCGTCGGGGGTTCGACTCCCTCCCTCGCCACTTTTTCGGTTTCTTCCCATGGCTAAAATAAGAAAGAATTTTCAATTATTATGAAATTTCGAGGTTTCCTCTTTATTCTCCTTTTAGCATTACTAATAATCCTATTTTTATGGATAATGAAAACAGAGAAAGAAAAAACGATTAAAGATGTAAAATTATTTAACAGGGCTAAATTCAAATTGACAAAAGCAAATATGAATATATTAGGTAAAATAATAAATTCTTATATTGCACAAAAAGGCAAAGCCCCTGACTCGCTAAAAGAACTTCAGACATTTTATGTATTGTCAGCAGAAAGATTAGATGCTTGGGGGACAGAGATAAAATATGAAAAATTGTCTGAGGTTACATTCAGGCTCGTCTCAGCAGGCAAAGACAGAGTCTTCGGAACCTCAGATGATATAGTGATGACTTTTTGAATTTAATGAAATTCGTTGAATTGAAATCAAAAATCGAAATTTTACAGATTGAAAATCATATGTTTTTAATTTTTAGCCTTATTAAAAGGAGGTAACTAATGAGAAAAAAAGAAAAGTGGCTCGTGGCATTATTCATTTTATTCATGCCTTTATTAATTCTTGCTCGACCAATGGAGTTAAAGGATATTTTTAAATTTCGCTCTATTTCATCAATAAGTGTTTCTCCTGACGGAAAACAGGTTTTATTTATTATATCTCAAGCTAATCTAAAAAAGAATATAAAAGAAAAATTCCTTTTTCTATTTGAACCCAAGGAAGGAAAGTCTTTGATGCTCGTGGATAGATTTAAAGATATATCAAATCCAGCGTGGTCTCCCGATGGAAAATTTATAACCTTTCTTGCTAAAAAGAAAGAAAAGAATGAGTTATATCGTCTTCCTCCAAGAGGGGACGCAAGAAAATTGTTCTATTTTGATGAATCAATAGTTTCCTATGAATGGTTTCCGGATGGAAGAGGGATTGTTTTTGTTGCTCCAAAACCAAATCCTGAAGAGAAAAAAAGAAAAAAACAGGGCTTTGATGCAATAATAATGGATGAAGCTCCTCCTCATTTACTCTGGATGTGGAATAAAAAAGAAATAAAAGAATTACCTACAAATGAACTTTCTGTAAGGGATTTTGAAATTTCTCCGGACGGGAAAAGGATTGCTCTAATCTTGGCTAAAACTCCTTTAGTAAATGACATGATTAATTCTGAAATTTATGTTTTATCAATCAAAAATAATGCGATAAAGAAACTTACAAGCAATAATATAATAGAAATGGATTTACAATGGGGAAAAGAAGGAAAATATATTTATTTTCTTTCAGACGCAAGTGAGAGGCTTGAGCCTTACTATCAGACTTCAATTTTCAGATTGAATCCTGAGACAGGAAAAATAACTGATTTATTACCGAATTTCAAATACGAAGTGCATGAATATTTTGTTTCAAAAAGTGATGGGAAAATTTATTTTACAGCTAATGAAGGTGTAAAAGTAAATCTTTATAGAATGGATTCAGATGGCTATAACTTAACGAAACTTTCTGCCCTTGAAGGTTGGATTCGGCATATTGAAGATTCCACCAAATTTGACAAAATTTACTGTGTTTATTCAGACCCTGATTTACCTTTTGAACTTCATTCATTCGATATTGATACACATGAACTTGTTAGATTAACAAGGGAAAATGAATGGGCTGAAGAAATTGATAAAGGAAAATGTGAAACTTTTCACTGGAAGAGTAGAGATGGAAAAGTTGTTGAGGGAATAATATATTATCCTAAAGATTTTGACCCTTCTAAAAAATATCCACTTCTCGTCCAAATTCATGGAGGTCCTGAGTCTTCTTATCGAAAGTATTTCTCTACATCCTGGGGAACTTATACTTACTTCTGGACTGGTAAAGGCTTTGTAATTTTTCAGCCAAATTACAGGGGGTCAACTGGTTATGGAGATGAAGTGATGCGTTCAATTATTGGTCATTATTTTGAGAAAGATGTTGACGACATAATAACTGGAATAAAGGCTCTTGAAAGGAAAGGCTGGGTTAGAGAAAAAGCAGTCATGGGATGGAGCGCAGGAGGTCATCTCACGAATTGGCTCATAACCCATTTCAATATTTTCTCAGCTGCCTCTTCTGGAGCAGGGATGTCAAACTGGTTTTCCTTTTATGCCCAGACTGATATGAGATTTATCAGGGAAATCTGGCATCAAGGTCCTCCATATGAAAGGTCATCCTATTATCTTAAAAAATCTCCAATTTTTTATGTAAAAAATGCAAAAACTCCAACAATCATTTTCTGCGGGGAAAAAGACGAAAGGGTTCCTCTTCCTCAATCAAGAGAAATGTATTATGGTCTGAAATGGAGAGGTGTGCCAACGAAATTAATAGTCTTTCCTGGAGAGCCTCATGGACTTCAAAAACCTGCACATCAGCTTTTTAAAATGCAAGAGGAATATAAATGGATTAGCAAATGGATTAGGAAATAATAATCTTTTTTAATTCTATTAAATTGACACCATATCTTTTTTGTGCTAATGAATTACAAAGATTTTATTCAGGAGGGAAGAAATGGATTGGGGAATGAAAAATCGTCTCGCACGAATAATCAAACCTGATACTGGAAGGACTGTAATGCTGGCTGTGGACCATGGATATTTTTTAGGACCAATCACAAAGCTTGAAGACCCCCGAAAAACTATTGAACCCCTTTTACCTTATGCTGATGCAATTATGCTAACAAGAGGAGTGCTTCGGAGCTCAGTTGATCCGAATACTTCAACTCCAATTGTGCTAAGAGTTTCAGGAGGGCAGAGTATAATTGGTCCATCTCTTGCAAATGAGGAAATTATAACTTGTATGAAAGAGGCGGTTCGTTTAAATGTAGCAGCAGTGGCTTTTTCAATTTATATAGGAACAGAATATGAACATCAGACCCTTGTAAATCTTTCAAAATTGATAGATGAAGGCGAGGAATACGGCATTCCGGTTTTAGCAGTAACAGCAGTGGGGAAAGAACTTGAAAAAAGAGATGCTCGTTTTCTAAGCTTAGCATGTAGAATTGCAGCAGAGCTGGGAGCAAAATTTATTAAAACTTATTATTGTGAAAATTTTGAAAAGGTAGTGAATAGCTGTCCAGTTCCTCTTGTTATTGCAGGCGGTCCTAAATTGGAAACAGAAAGAGATGTTTTTCAGCTTACATATGATGCAATCCGGAAAGGCGCAGCTGGAGTGGATATGGGAAGAAATATCTGGCAATCTGACCATCCTATTGCTATGATTCAAGCAATCCGACATATTGTTCATAAGAATGCTTCTGTAAAGGAAGCTGAGGATTTATTTAATAGTCTAAAAACCAAATAAAAAGGTTTAAAAGGTGCGGGTAGCGGTTTACTATAACAATAAAGATATACGCATTGAAGAAAGACCTATCCCTTCCATTAATTCTGGTGAGATTCTAATGAAAGTGGAAGCGTGCGGAATATGTGGAAGTGACACTTTAGAATGGTATCGGGTGGCTAAGGCTCCCGTGGTCTTAGGACATGAGGTTGCAGGAATTGTGGAAAAAGTTGGTGAAGGAGTGAGAAAATTTAAGCCAGGAGATAGAATAACTGCTTCTCATCATGTGCCTTGTAATACATGTTATTATTGTTTGAGAGGATATCACACTGTTTGTGATACTCTGAGGAGAACCCGATTTGACCCGGGTGGCTTTTCAGAGTATATTCGTATTCCTTCCATTAATGTAGATAGAGGAGTTTTTCTTTTACCAGAAGAAATTAGTTTTGAAGAGGCTACTTTTACCGAACCTTTAGCTTGTGTTGTTCGTGGTCAAAGAATTGCTGGAATGAAACCGGGGGACAGTGTTTTAGTAATCGGATGTGGAGTTGCTGGTTTATTGCATATTCAATTGGCTAGAGTTTCTGGGGCAAGATTTATTGGTGCTGTAGATATTGTTAAATCCCGTTTAAAAGCAGCTGAAAAATTTGGTGCTGATTTTACCTTATTAGCTCAGGAAAATCTTCCAGAATTTCTTAAAGAAGCGAATAAAGGAAAATTGGCTGACTTAGTAATTATATGCACTGGAGCTGAGTCTGCCTTTCATCTGGCTTTTAAATCAGTAGAGAGGGGAGGAACAATACTTATTTTTGCACCAACTTATCCAGATACTCGGTTTTCTCTTCCAATCAATGAGCTATTTTTTAATAATATCAAAATTACTACATCTTACGCTGGAAGTCCTACTGATTTTAGAATCGCTCTTGATTTAATTGGTTCAAAAAGAGTAAAAGTAAAAGAAATGATAACTCATCGTTTAAGTTTGAAAGAAATAATAAAAGGATTTCAATTGGTTGCTGAAGCAAAAAATTCTTTGAAGGTTCTGATATTCCCGCATAAATAATGCATAGATTAACATCCTTAAATTCAATACTTGAAGTCTTGAAGTCTTCTCCTTTAAGTATTAATAAAATTTTTATCCAGAAAGATAAATCCCATAAAAAAATAAAGGAAATTATTAATTATGCTAAAATTTATAATATTCCTGTTGTACCTGTTCCTAAGAAAAGACTCGACAGAGAAACTACGGAGCATCAGGGAATAATAGCATTGCTTTCGCCAAAAGAGTTTTCTTCGTTAGAGGAAGTACTATGCAAAGCAACCTGTCCCTTTTTATTAATTCTGGATGGGATTGAGGATCCAAGAAATCTTGGTGCAATTATAAGAACAGCGGAAGGAGCAGGCGCTGACGGAATTATCATCCCTGAAAGAAGGTCGGTTGGTCTTACTGAAACTGTTTTTCACACCTCCGCAGGCGCTCTTGCACATGTAAATATAGTCAGAGTAAAAAATATAGCTCGATTAATTGACGAACTAAAAGAAAAAGGATTATGGATAATAGGTGCAGAAGCTGGAAGCAATGAATATTGGTATGAATTTGACTATACATTACCGGTGGCTCTGGTTTTCGGCTCTGAGGGAAAAGGGCTTCGCCATCTTGTAAAAGAGAAGTGTGATAAAATACTTTCTATCCCTCTCTTTGGGAAAATTAATTCTTTAAATGTTTCTGTAGCAGTTTCAATTTTTCTATATGAAGTTGTCAGACAGAGAAATTTGAAATCTCAGAATTCTAAAATTAAAAAATAAAGATAAAAAATAAAAATGAATAAACAGGAAGAGAAAACGAATAGTATAATAAAAGCTCTTACACAGCTTGAATCTTTTGGTGCGAAAAATATCACTTATTTTAAAAAGATCAGTGCAAAAAAAGGGGATTTTGAGGAATTTCCGAGAGATCTCCATTCCGAATTAATAAATGCATTGAAAAGGAAAGGAATAGCGAAGCTATATTCTCATCAAGCTTTAGCTTTACGCTCATTAAAAGAGGGAAAAAATATTGTTGTGGTCACTCCCACTGCTTCAGGAAAGACTCTCTGCTACAATTTACCTGTGCTCGATTCAATATTAAAAGATCAATCTTCTCGGGCAATTTATCTTTTTCCAACAAAAGCTTTATCTCAGGACCAGAGAGCAGAATTGGATGAAATCATAAATTATATCGGGAAAGACATAAAGGTTTTCACCTATGATGGAGATACACCTGTAGATGCCCGGAGAACAATTCGGCATCAAGCTCATATAGTTCTTACAAATCCTGATATGCTTCATTCAGGAATTCTTCCCCATCATACAAAATGGTTAAAAGTCTTTGAAAATCTTAAATTTATTATAATAGATGAACTCCATAATTATAGAGGTGTATTTGGAAGCCATCTTGCTAATGTTATAAGAAGACTTAAAAGAATATGTAATTTTTATAATTCCCATCCCCAGTTTATTTTATGCTCTGCTACAATTGCTAATCCAAAAGAAATGGCTGAAAAAATGATAGGAGAGAATGTTGAACTTATTGATAAGAATGGAGCACCTGCTGGGGAAAAATATTTCATCTTTTATAATCCTCCTTTGGTTAATCCGTACTTAGGGATTAGAAGGTCTTATATAGCAGAAGCAAGGCGGATTGCCTCAACTTTTATAAAAAATAATCTCCAGACAATTGTTTTTGCCCAGAGTAGATTGATAACCGAGGTCTTACTTTCTTACTTAAAAGAAGAGATGGAAAATTATTTTGAAAAGAAAGAATTAATAAGAGGATATAGAGGTGGATATCTTCCCGCCAAAAGAAGAGAAATCGAGAATGGTTTACGCAAAGGTGAAATTCTTGCAGTTGTAACTACCAATGCTCTGGAATTAGGAATAGATATAGGAAGTCTTGATGTTTGCATTTTGGCTTCATATCCAGGCACAATTGCAAGCACCTGGCAAAGAGCAGGAAGAGCGGGAAGAAGATATGGTTTATCAGTGGTGGTATTAGTGGCTTCCAGTTCTCCCATTGACCAATTTATTATTAATAGTCCAGAGTATTTCTTTAGTAAAACACCGGAAATGGGATTAATTAATCCAGATAATCTCTCTATTCTTGTTAGTCATGTTGAATGTGCTACTTTTGAACTTCCATTTCAAGAAGGAGAAAAATTTGGAAATATTGATGTAAAAGAAATATTGGAATTTTTAAAAGAAGAAAATATTGTTCATTATTCAAAAAATAAGTGGTTCTGGTGTTCTGATTCTTATCCAGCAGATGGAGTAAGTCTCAGAAGTATAAGTTCTGATAATTTTATTGTTATAGACACAACGGAAAAACCCAAGACCATAGCTGAGGTAGATTTCTCCTCTGCGTTTACAACTCTTTATCCCAAGGCTATTTATCTATGTGAAGGAGAACAATATTTTGTGGAAAAGCTTGATTATACTCAAAGAAAAGCATATGTAAAAAGAACTCAAGTTGATTATTTTACCCAGGCAGTAGAATACACTCGATTGAAAATTCTTGATATTTTTGAAAACAAAAAAATAAAAAACTTTTCAATTTCTCATGGAGAAGTTCATGTAGTGAATCAAGTTGTTGGATTTAAGAAAATAAAATTTCATACAATGGAAAATATTGGATATGGGGAAGTAAATCTTCCTCCAAATGAAATGCATACCACTGCCTATTGGGTTACTATTCCGAACGAGATTCTTAAAAAAATTCCTTACACAGCAGAGGAGAAAATCCATGGATTGTTTGGGCTGTCATATTTGTTACATTCAATAGCCCCACTTTTCTTAATGGCAGACTGGAATGATATAAAAGTATCTATTGGTGATAATTATACTGGAGAATCTATTCCTGTATCTGTCTCTCTTAAATTAAAGAGCTTTTATGATAAAATTCCTTCATTTAATTTTGAACCCAATATTTTCATTTATGACAATTATCCAGGAGGAATAGGTTTTAGCAAGGCTCTTTTTAAATTAGAAGACAGACTTTTAAAACAAGCAAGGAGAATAATTGAAAACTGTCCGTGTAAAGAGGGATGCCCTTCCTGTGTTGGTCCAGTAAGGGAAAGTGGTGAAAAAGCAAAAGAGGTCGCCCTTGAGATTTTGAAAAAGATTGAAAGTGATTTTTAAAGGGAATTTATTTTAGCTAAATTTTTCTCTTCACCTATAATAATTAAAATATCGCTATCCTTTATTACAAAATCAGCTTTTGGAATGAGGATTGTATTTTCAGGGACAAGTTCTCTTACAGCAATTACCTGAATACCATATTTATTTCTTAAATCAAGCTCTCTTAAAGTTTTTCCTATAAATTTCTCTGGAGGAGCTATTTCCTGAATGCTGATTCCAGAGGTAAGAGGAAGATATTCTAAAACATTTGGTGAGCTCAATCTATGGGCTACTTTAATAGCCATATCTTTTTCTGGATAAATCACTTCCGTTGCTCCAATTGCTTCTAAAATTTTAGCATGGTCTTCTGTAAGGGCTTTTGCAATTATTCTTTTTGCCTTTAATTCATGAAGGTAAAGAACAGTAAGAATGCTGGCTTCCATTTGGGGCCCTAAGCTCACAATAACCACATCCATATCCTGAATCCCGAGAGCTTTCAAATTTTCTTTATCTGCAGCATCCATTTTTACAGCACGGGTGACATAATCTTTCACCGCTTCGGTCTTTTCTTTGTCCATGTCAATAGCTAAAACTTCATGTCCCTCTTCATACAGAGTTTTTGCAACATTAAAACCAAAGCTTCCTAAACCTATTACAGCAAATTTACCCATTTAGAACCCCCTCCTTCATGGAACAGTTAATTGTATTATTCAATTTATTACCTCACAAGTATTTTAACCTATCATAACTTTCTCTTCAATATACTCAAATTTTCCTCGAGCTTTTTCTCTTCCTAATGCATACAATAAAGTTAAAGGTCCGATTCTTCCTACATACATGGTAATAATAATAACGATTTTCCCGAGAGTGGAAAGATGAGGAGTAATACCCAGAGAAAGTCCTACTGTCCCAAATGCTGAAAACACCTCAAATAAAACAGTCTCAAAAGGAACTGTTGACTCAATAATAAAAAGAGTAAGAGAAGAAAGAAAAATAATACCGAGAGCAAGACTAACAACTGTAAAGGCTTTAATTATAACCTCAAAGGGAAGAGTTCTGTAAAATAAATTCACACTTTCCCGCCCAGTGATTTTTGATTTTAAGAAAAAGAAAATAACTCCAATGGTTGTGGTTTTAACTCCGCCACCTGTAGAGCCTGGAGAAGCACCAATGAACATTAAACCAATAAGAAACAATATTGTAGCTTTATTCAAAGTTGACAAATCTATTGTATTAAATCCAGCTGTACGAGGAGTAATAACCTGAAAAAGGGAAGTAAAAATCTTTGCTGCCCATGAAAGATCTTTTAAGGCGTGACTATTTTCATTGGCAAGAAAAAAAATAGCTCCACCCACTATTAAAATTGAAGTCATAATTAGGACTAATTTTGTATGAAGAGAAATTTTTAATTTCTTTTTTTTAAAATTTATAAAATAATCTTTTATTTCTCTTAGAACCAAGAAGCCTAATCCACCGCAAATAATTAAAAAGAAAAATACAAAATTAATAAGCCATTCATCCTTGTATTGTACGAGACTATCAGAGAAAAGAGAAAAACCAGCATTGCAAAAGGCTGAAACAGAATGAAACAGTGAGATATAAA
The DNA here is from genome assembly GCA_964632095.1 of uncultured Clostridia bacterium. Lineage (GTDB taxonomy): Bacteria > Acidobacteriota > Aminicenantia > JdFR-78 > JdFR-78 > JdFR-78. The sequence continues at coordinate 9,451 of CAZWBN010000058.1, forward strand.
ATGCTTTTAAAGAAGGAAAATCTTTATTCCATCTTATAAAGAGAAACAGAGCCCCGATAAATTCAAAACTGAAAGTGAAAATAAAAATATCTCTTACAAGCGATTTAACATCAACTGGAGAATGATGAAAATCTTCTTGTACTCTAAATCTTTCTTTAATGGAAATCCGCTTCCCTCTCGCTAATAAAAATAGTGTGGTGAAGGTCATTATCCCTAATCCGCCAATTTGGAATAACATCAAAATAACAATTTGGCCGAAGAGAGAAAAATAGTTTGAAGTATCTACAACAATCAGCCCAGTCACACAAGTAGCTGAAGTAGCAGTAAATAAAGCATCTATAACAGAAATTTGTCCCCTGTTAGTTGAAACTGGAAGAAGAAGCAAAATCGTGCCTAAGAAAATTGCAATTAAAAAACTTATTGCCAAAACCTGTGCTGGCTGGAATTTTAGTTCTTTTTTAGATTTAAATTGACTCATTTAATTACACCTATCCTCTTTAAGGGCCAGTACCTGAATACAACTTTTCCTATAATATTCTTTCTTGGAACTAACCAGCCTGCTCGACTGTCATTGCTCCAGTTGCGATGATCTCCTAAAACATAATAATAATTTTGAGGGATTAAAATCTGAGGCAAATCTTCATGAGATTTAAAATTCTTTTCCAGATAAGGCTCCTCAAGTTTTTTATTATTTATGTACACATCTCCATTTTCAATACTTATTTCCTCTCCTGGTAAGCCTATTACTCTTTTTATAAAAAGCTTATCAGGTTTGAGAGGATATTTAAATATTACAATATCAAATCTTTTGATTTCTTTTATTTTATAAATGATTTTACTTACAATTACCCTTTCATTATTCTGCAAAGCAGGCTGCATGCTTTTACCCTCTACTCTGTAGGCTTGTGCTATAGTTGATACTATTAAAAGCAAAAGGAAAATTGATAGAACTAAACTCAAAAGAAATAATTTAAATTCTCGGAGCCATTTAC
>CAZWBN010000059.1:0-10335 GCA_964632095.1 uncultured Clostridia bacterium
AGAGATATTCGAGAAAGTTGAAGTCATAGTGCCTAAAGTTACGGGAATTTAGGAACTTCAAATTTGAGAAATTTTACCGACGACATTTAAATACATAGTTAATAGAGTGACTGAAAAATTTTAATTTTTTCAAATTTGATTTATTATTAATAATAAATTCTTTCTATATTGTGAAATACCGGCTTTGTTTAGTAAGTGTTTACGGACCCTTTCCACATACTCTCGTTTGGAAAAAGATTTCTTATAATCCAATATTTTGCTTATTTTTTCTGCAAGATCTTTGATATTTCCTGTTTCAAATGTCAACCCTAACTCATAGTCTATAGCCTCAATAGCTCCACCGGAGTCAGCCGCGATAACTGGTGTACCACAGGCTTGTGCTTCTATTATTGCACGACCAAAAGGCTCCTCATTCGATGGCAAAACAAGCAGGTCAGCAGAGCTCATGATTAAAGCTGTATCTTTCCTGAACCCTAAAAAATGAACATTTTTTCCTCGCTTACGACGATGGATTTCTTCCAGTAGGAATTTTTCATACGCAACTTCATCTTTATTACTTGCTTTTCCAACAATTGCAATATGAATTCTCTCTGGTTCAGGAATAAAATCAATAGCTTCAATAATATGGTGAATTTGCTTGCTTCTACATATCCTCCCAACATATACTATCAGAAAATCAGTCACTTTCAACTCAAGCTGAGATCTAATTCTTAATTTTTCTTCTTCGCTCTTAGGAGCAAACGTCTCTAGATCAATAGGCGGATAAAGGACATAGTCTTCTTTCCAAGGCACCTTAACAAAAACAGTATGGTATGTATCTTTCATAAACTTAGAATTGAATATTACTATTAATCGTTTTCCTAAAAAGCGATATAACCATCTAATTAAAACATTTGGTTTACCACTGCGTTCCTGCACAATTATGTGGTTTAAGTTTAGAAGGAAAATCGTTATAAAAACCCATGGAAATATACCAGATGTATGAATATATATTAAATCTATAGAATTTTTTTTGATTAAGTAAAATAAACGAAAATTAGTGTATACAGCCAAGAATAAAGCAGGAAAGAAATTTTTCTTACCAATAACTATATATTCATCTTTAACACCAGTAGTTACGATTTTGACACCTAAATTCTTTATTTCATCAGTAAAATCTCCAGTATTAGACGTCACCACTATCAATTTATGACCGGACTCAAGTAAAATCTTAACAGTTTCAAGTAAACTTCTTTCAGCGCCACCACGATAATCACCTACGGGTGTTATAATTAGAATATTCATAGTTTCTCCAAACTTTTTAAGGCCCTGATTATTTCTTTAATACTTGTATTAAAGGACCATTTAGTGATAATTTCTTTTGATTGTTGTCCCATTAGTTGCAAACTCTCCTTGTCTAACTTTGCCAATTTTTGCAAGAAAAAACATAAATCGTCCTCGGACTCTGCATCATAGATATAGCCATTAATCCCATTTTTTATTAAGTCGTAACTTGCACCAACTGTACTTGCAGCTATTACTGGTAATTCACAAGCCATAGCCTCATTAACAGAGCACCCCCATGGTTCATATAAAGCAGGATGTACAAAAACTTCGGATATGGCAAAAAACTTTGGTAGTAAACTGTATGGTTGATAGCCAGCTAAAATGACTCTCTTTTCTAAGTGATGCAATTTAATATAAGATTCTATTTCTCCACGCTGAGAACCATCCCCAACCATAATTAGATAGACATTAGTTTCGGAATTTAAAAGGCGCTTAAATAGTCTTAACAACCCCATGGGATTCTCACGAGGTATAAACTTCATAATACCAAGAATAACAAAGGCATCGTCTGGAATTCCCAAATCAAAACGAATTTCCTTACGGTGTTTCCTATATTTGTCGCATAGTTGACTTAACCATGAATTATCCACCGCATAAGGGAAAAGAAATAGCTGATTTTCTTCAAAACCATAAGTAAGCATATATAACTGGGCAAGACTACCTACAGGAAAACCAATGTTAAACAACTTGTAAATCCGAGGTATAATAAAATCTTTTAGCTTCCATTTCAAATTATTTTTTCTATGCAGGAATGTATTATCTGATCGAAGTCCAATGAAAGCATGGTTAAATTTACAAAATAAAATCGTGAGCAAAGGAACATAAGAGGTATACCCAGATATTATTAATAAATCATGCGCTTTACTAATCTGAAATAATATTTTTAAACGTTCTATCCAATTCGTTGGTAATATACTATAATGATAACCACTTAAAATATCATGATCCCATCCACACTTCCTATTTAGTTCTGGATCATATATGCTGTTTATACAGTTGCTGTTCCAGTAATAGACGGTCAGCTCTACTGCTGGATGTGCTGCTAATTGTCGAAAGAAGGGGCCATCGAACTGAGTTGGATGCCGCTGAAGAATTCCTAATGAATATATCTTTTGTGTCATAAATATCCCCTACTTCTATATGTTTTCTCCACTTTAAATCTTGATCTTTGAATATCCTTAATAATTTTGCTTGGTGGATATCCAATCTTTCCCATTTCCCAGTAATGTTCTCCATCTTCATTTATTCGTTGCATATCAGTATAAACAACTCCTGCTTCTGGCGGTGCATTTTCAAAAACCTTCATCTGTTTTTCTAACTTCTCTGGAAGCCATTCATCATCGCTATCTTGAAAGGCAATATATTTCCCTCTAGCAGCTTTGATTCCGGTATTGCGGGCGGCAGCTGCTCCCTTGTTTTTCTCATGCCGGATATAACGGATGCGAGGATCATTAAAGCTTTTTACAATCTCTTCTGTATTATCTGTAGAGCCATCGTCAACTACAATAACCTCAAAATCTTGATATGTCTGATTTAATACACTTTGAATAGCCCGCCCTATTAAATGCGCTCGGTTATAAGTTGGTATTATTACGCTAACAGTTGGATTTTTTTCTGGCATAGTTTTATTCTCCCTTTCTCAATATAAAGAACCTATGATAAGGATTTTCAAATACCCTATAAGTTTTCTCAACCCTGAATCCTGCTTTTTGAATCTCATTAATGATTTTACTCAATGGATAGCCTGCTTTTCCTATTTCCCAGTAATGCTCATCGTCAAATTTATTCATATTTCCCAAACACCTCTAACAACACTTTTTCCATAGCATCCCAACTATATTTTTCTATGCACTTTTGCCGAGCTTTCCAACTCATTTCCTCTGCCTCTTCAGGATTATTTAAAACATATTGAATAGTTTCTGCCAATTGTTCTGGATTCTCGGGTTGCACAATCCAACCACATCCATCTAAAATTTTAGGAAGATCAGAAACATTGGTAGCTATTATTGGCTTTGCCATCGCCATTGCATCAAAGACTTTTGCTGGAACCTGACCAATTGTTGAAAAATTTCTTTTCTGAGGTATTACCACAACATCAGCCACAGATAGAAATTCAGTAACTTTTTCAAAAGGTTGAAGACCAAAACCTTTAAATCTATCTCCAAGCAGTTCTTTAGCACTGCTAACTAAATTTCTACAATATAAATCTCTATTATCAATTCCTACAACAATTAGGATAACATCCCGATCTTTAATTAAACTTACCGCTTTTACCAAATCTTCTATACCTTTATGTGGCCTTGGAGTACCAAAAAACATTACAACTTTATTAGTTTTCTCTATTTGATATTTTTTTCTCAGTAGATATTTATCAAATTTCACTGGATCAAAAGCTTCTGTATCTCTACCATGCCAGACTATTGTCCCACCAAATTTATCTTGAAGGAAACTATTTGAAACCGTGATCCCATCAGCAAGGCGTGATAGCTTTTCACCCAATAAATTGTTCCAGTAAGAACCTACGCTATAAAGACGAAGAGCAGAACCTGCTAAAGATTTTAAACGATGGGTAAGTGATAGGTTGCTATGGCTTTCTTTCATAAATCCCATTTGCCAATCATCTATGTCCAATACTAATGGCTTGCTATCAAACAATTTTTTAAATAATCCTACCCCAAAACTGGTAAAAAGAGGTTTTGAGGTATAAATCACATCTCCTTCTATTTTTTTGATTAATTCTTTAATCTGCCAATAAGGTTTAAACATACCATAAATCTTAACAGATTTATATATTATGCTTTTATCATTGGCAAGAGGTTTCCAGATTTCGTCACCAAAAACAGGACCAACAATTTCTACTTCGTAATGTCTCTGGAGAATTTTGGCTAATAAGTATGCCCTTCCAAGGCAGTTGTGGGATAGGTCGGGTGTTAAGATTGAGATTTTCATACTTTATCACCTTTTGGTTTTTTGCAAACAACGGTAATATAGCGATATTCTTTTTTAGATGAAAGTTTTTCTAACTCCGGCTTCCCTCTTCCCGGATCATATATCATAGGTAAAATCTTCCTCGCTATTCTTTCAAAAAAAGGCAAAAGAAACAGTTTGTTTACTGGTCTTTGACCATAAACTTCTAAAATCTCAAAGTAATTCTTTAACACTGAAATAAACTCTTTAGTTGAATATTCTTTTGTGTGAAAAGGATTATCAGGATGATCATTAATTGATTTACCTGGTGATGTTAATTTTCGATTTGGAGTTGAGATAATAAGTAATCCTTTTGGCTTTAAAACTCTTCTAAGCTCTATAAGTGCCCTTTCTTGGTTTTCAATATGCTCGATAGTTTCAAAACAAATAATCACATCAAAGTAATTTTCTGGAAAATCAAGATCGTGTATATCACCTACTTTGAATTCTAAATCCTTTATTCTGTATTTAGTACATGCAAACTCTATTGCCTCATTTGAGATATCTACTCCAACAACCTTTATAGCTCCTGCATCATAAAGGATTTTTGATCCGTAACCTGTCCCACAGGCTATATCCAAAACCTTTTTTCCTTTGACATATCTACTTGCAAATTTGTAACGTGCAATATGATCTAACCATATACGCTTAGGGGTACTTCCTTCAACAACTCTTTCACCTGTAAATTGTATAGCTGTTTTTTCAACCATTCTATAACCCTCGCAAAGTTAAAAACACTTCTTTAATTAAAGGTTGCATTTTGTATGTTGAAAATCTATCAAATAAATAGATTACTCCAAAATATACTAACCAATAAAATAATAGAGATAAAATAAATGGTATTAACAATACATTTGGAGTAATCCAGTACAGTGGCAAAAGAAATATAAATACTATTGCTACTGATGAACTTATTAAATGAAAGCCGACCATTCTAAGGAAATTATATATTCCACATTTTGTAATTTTAATCACGGTATAAAACGCAAGTATATTTGCACCTATTGCAGCAAAAAGCACGGTCAAAGATGTTCCTAAAATTCCCCAATGTATAGTCAAAGGATAAACCAAGATAATTAAGACAGATAATTGGAAGATTTGATATTTGACCAGTATTTTAGGTCTCCCAACTGCTTGAAATATCGGACCAGTTGTTGCTCCTATAGATCTTATTAGTCCCCACAAAACCAACACTTGCATCGCTGGTACCATTGGCATCCATTTGTCTCCCAAAAATATTTTGGTAAAATCCGGAGCCAGGATAAAAATTAACCCAGCAATGGGAAAAGATAAAAATGCGGTGACCTGCAAAACTTTCAAATATGCTTCTCTCAACTTCGGAATGTTATCTTGAAGTTTTGAATAAGCAGGAAATGTCACCTGTGAAATTACATGGGTTATCTCCGTTGCCGGCATATTTGAAATCCTATAAGCCATTTGATAAAAACCTAATGCAGTGGCACCAAGTAGCTTTCCAACAAAAATATCATCTCCTTGAGTGATCAAAAATACCAATATACTCGAACCTAAAACCCATTTACCAAAACTAAAAAGTTCTTTTGCTTTTCCTAAATCTAAATTTAAATGAGGTCTGTAAGGATGAATTAAATAGCTAACAAAACACCTTACAGCATTCCCTGCAAGCAAACCGAAAACAAGAGCCCAGACACTTTTTAGAATTAAAGCAGCTGAAATTGCTATAATAAAGTCAGCTAATGTGCCGCTAAGCTGGTATATAAATTGTTTGTTAAATTCAAGCTCTTTCTGAAAATAAATGACCCCAATATTGGTAAATGCCTGAAAAAGCACTGCGAACCCGATAACCTGAATTATAGGCTTTGCTTCTGGTGCGTTGAAGAAAGTTGCGGCATACGGTGCGATTAGATAGAGAATGACGAATAGAATAAAACCCCGTAAGATCAGAACCGTCCATGCGGCATCGAGGTGCGATTTTATATCTTCTTTCTTTTGTATTAAGGCAGCTTGAAAACCCGTCTGCGAGAAGGTTTCTAAAGTAGCCATCGTTAAGAGTGCGATGCCCAATAAACCGAAATCGTGAGGTGCAAGAATACGGGCAAGAATTACGAGCCTCGCTAAACTGAACAGTTGCTGGACTATTCTGAGTGAGAATACCCAGAAGCCACTTCTAACTGTGCGCTGGAAAAGGTTTTCACCAGGTTCATTCAAATTTTTAATGAATTTCTTAATCTTTGGTTTATACATCTGTAATCACTTTATCCTCATTCACATAGAAAAATTTAAAGCGATATTCCCAAAATACTTCCTAGCTAACGATTTATCTCTTGCAACTTCTCTTACTGTTAATGTGCTTAGACCCAGATCACTAAAGACACCGAAGATTCCGGTGAAAGCGAGAGCAAATGACAGAATACCGAATCCTCCTGCTCCCAGATAGCGGGCGGTGTACATTACGAAGAAGAAGCCTAAGATGTAGCTTGCAATTTGGGAAACGAGCAATACTCCGGTGTTCTTTGCAATCCTCTGGACTGTGTTCATAATCATCAACTCAAAAAAATCAGACGAGTGGTTTCCACCACCATTTGTTTTCTTTATACCATTCTATTGTTTTCTTTAATCCATTGTTGAAATCCGTTTCGGGTTTCCAGCCGAGTTTTCTTATTTTCTCACAGTTCAGGGAGTATCTCCTGTCGTGACCCAACCTGTCTGGAACGTATTCGATGAATTCCTTAGTTTTGTTCATTAACTTTAAGATTTTTTTAGTCAGCTCGAGGTTGGTGATCTCGTAACCACCGCCGATGTTGTAGATCTCCCCCAGTTTACCTTTTTGAAATACGAGATCGATCGCCCTGCAGTTGTCCAGGACGTAGAGCCAGTCCCTTATGTTCAGGCCGTCGCCGTACAGGGGAACTTTCTTTCCCTGGATGAGATTTGTGATGAACAAAGGGATTATTTTCTCTGGAAACTGGAAAGGTCCGTAGTTATTTGAGCTTCTGGTTATTAAGGTTGGAAGACCGTATGTTCTGTGATAGGATCTGACCAGCATGTCCGCACCGGCCTTGCTGGCAGAATAGGGACTATTCGGTTTTAAGGGATCGGTTTCCTTGAAAGAGCCTGTTTCTATGCTTCCGTAGACCTCATCGGTAGATATTTGAATAAATTTCTCTATGTTGAACTTTCTTGAAGCCTCTAAGAGATGATAGGTTCCGAGGACATCGGTCCTGACAAAATCACCGGCATCGATTATGGATCTGTCGACGTGAGTTTCGGCGGCGAAGTTGAGGATAGCATTACAGTCTTTGATTGCTCTTTCTACATCTCTCTTGTTGCAGATGTCGCCCTTGATAAAGGCTATCTCTTCCAATACATCCTGCAAATTCTCCAATCTGCCGGCATACGTGAGCTTATCTAAGACAACCAGTTCATGGTCCGGGTGTTCATTTAACATATAACGGACGAAATTGCTTCCGATAAAACCCGCTCCGCCGGTTACGAGAATCTTCATTTTAATACTCGAAGTTTATGTCGGCATCCCTCAACTTTGGTTGATTCGCATCCCTCACGGATACTATTGGATTTTTTATGGGCCAATCAATCGCGAGATCCTCATCATTCCAGATAATACCCCTGTCACATTTCGGGGCATACACCTCCGTTGTGAGATATGTGACTTCCGCCTCATCGCTCAAAACACAGAAACCATGAGCAAAACCCTCGGGGATATAGAGCATCAATTTATTTTCACTCGATAAAATTTTAGATACATATTTTCCATAGGTTGGGGAACCCCTTCTAATATCGACTGCAACATCGAAGATTTTTCCTCTAACGGCCCTGACCAGTTTACCCTGAGCCATGGGCTCTTTCTGATAATGCAAACCCCGCAAGGTACCTTTCGTGGAAAGAGAATGATTCACCTGAACGAAAGTCTTGTCTATGCCAAACTCCGTGAAATCAGTTTTTTTATATAATTCCATAAAAAAGCCTCTATTATCCCTGAAAACCCTGGGCTTAATAAGAACTACCTCCGGGATTTCTAACCTCTCAAATTTAAACGGCATTTTCTGGTTTATACCTCCACCTCGGAATTGTCGCCTATCACAAACCTGTGGCCCTTTGGTAATTGTTCTCTCTCAAATATCTTTACGTTTCTCCCGATCAGGCTATCCACGATCTTCTTTCTGGATTTTATTACGGTATTATCCATGATAACGGAGTATTCGATCTCACCGTTTGTTATCTTGGAGTTGTCCCCGATGCTCGTATAGGGACCTATGTAGGTGTTGGGGCCTATTTCGCAATTCTCTCCGATCACCACGGGACCCTTTACAACAGAACCTTTGTGTATGATCGTTCCTTTCCCTATCGAAACCTTGCCACGGATGGTTACACCGTCCTCCAGGGTTCCTTTATTGTAAGGTGTCAGTTCATCCAGTACCAGATGATTCGCCTCGATTATGTCTTCGGGTTTTCCGGTGTCCTTCCACCAGCCGTCAACGACGGCAGAATCTACCTTGAGACCGTGATCTATGAGGTATTGAATGGCGTCCGTGATCTCCAGCTCGTCTCTCCAAGAGGGTTTGATATTCTTTACAGCATCGAATATTTTAGATGTGAACATGTATACCCCAACCAGAGCGAGATCTGATGGGGGCTTCTTTGGTTTTTCAACTAACCTTTTGATAGAGCCATCCTCATTTAATTCCGCAACACCGAACCGACCGGGATTTTCTACTTTGCTTAATAAGATACTGGCATCTGCTTTTGACTCTTTAAAACGTTCGACATACTCTATTATGCCACCTTTTAGTATGTTGTCTCCCAGATACATGACGAATGGTTCATCCCCCAGAAAGTCTTCGGCTATTTTAACACAATGCGCTAAACCCAATGGTGCTTCCTGTTCGATAAAAGTGATATTGACATTCCATCTTGAGCCGTCGCCAACTATTTTCATAATTTGTTCCTTATTTGGACCGATTATGATGCCAATATCTCCTATCCCTGCTGCCTTGATATCCTCGATGGGGTAAAATAGGACTGGTTTATTTGCTACCGGTATTAGCTGTTTTTGTTGCGAATAGGTTAATGGTCTTAACCTTGTTCCATATCCTCCTGATAGTATTAGAGCTTTCATTTCCTCACCTTCATCTTTTTTAATCCCTCTTCTATGTTCAGGGGCCTCTTGATTATGGAGATCTTCGATACATCTAGGGATGAATCCAATGGCCTTTTTGCGATCCAATTCAGTTCATCAGAGGTTATGGGATTTATCAGGTTTGCATCTAACTCGAAAATTCCAGCAATTTTTTTAGCAAAATCATAACGACTGATCCTTTCACTTCCAGATACATGAAATATCCCCTCTTTTTCAGTTTCTATAAGTTTTAGGATCATGTCTACAAGATCATCTGCAAGGGTTGGGGAGTTGAATTGATCCTTGACTATATCTATCCTATGCTCCTGTTTTAATTCTTGAATTATCCATGTCACAAAATTTAGCTTAGAATGCCAGCCGTATAAAACCGAAGTTCTGGCAATTATATGGTCATCTAGTTTTTGCACAAGCTTCTCTCCCTCCAGCTTTGTCTTGCCATAATAATTAATGGGATTTGGCTGATCATCCTCTTTGTATAAACCTTCTCTACCGTTGAATACATAGTCTGTTGAGATATAGACAAATTTTGAGTCCGCTCTTTTACTTGCCTCAGCAATATTTCCCGTTCCTTCTACATTTACACTCCATGCATCTTTCTTGTTAGTCTCACAATAATCCACATCGGTAAGTGCGGCAGTGTGTATGATCACATCAGGTGATAATTCCCTGATGAGTTTTTGTACCTCTTTTTTATTTGTTATGTCCAGATAGAATGAACAAGAATTTCTTAGGCCTATTGTGTGCGTGTTGTATGTGGTGAATGTTTTATATTTGTCTGATAATGTTGTCGCTAATTTGCTACCTAACAAACCACCACCCCCTGTGATCAATATTGTGCTTCTTAGGTCCATTTTATCAATCATCTACGTGAATCCACAGATGCAAGGATCTGTAAACTGTTGAAT
>CAZWBN010000060.1:0-10312 GCA_964632095.1 uncultured Clostridia bacterium
AAGCTAAAATCGTTATTATAGGAATTAATGCATTTCGAAAAACATGCTTTAATAATACTCTTCGTTTTGTAAATCCTTTCGCGAGAGCTACTCGAACATAATCTTCTTTTAATTCTTCTGCCACACTTGTCTTCACTATTCGAGTTAAAAGAGCTGATAGAGCTGTTCCGAGGGTTATTGCAGGCAAAACTAAATGTGCGATAGTCCCTCTTCCCGAAACAGGAAAAATACTTAGCTTTATGGAAAAGAGTATGATTAATAGGGGACCCAGCCAGAAATTAGGAATAGCAAGACCTAAGGTTGAAACTGCTGTGGCTAAGACATCCCAGGCAGAGTCTTTCTTTAATGCGGATAATAATCCGAGAGGAAAGGAAATTAAAACAGCAATTAGAATACTTGCTACTGCAAGCTCCAAAGTTGCTGGGAATCGGGACAAAATTTCTTTAGTGACTTTTCTCCCTGAAACTATAGAAGTTCCAAAATCCCCTTTCAACAAATCTAAAAAATAATTTTTGTATTGAATTAATAAGGGCTCGTTCAGTCCAAGTCTTTCCCTTAAATTATCTATATCTGTTTGAAGAGCAGATTCTCCGAGCATTGCTTGAACAGGGTCACCTGGAACAAGATGAATTAATAGAAAAACCAGAGTCGAGACCCCCCACATTACTATAAGAGCAGTAACAAATCTTTTAATTAAGAACTTTTTCATTCAGTTAATATTATACTTCTTCATTAATCTTAGAAGTCCCTGCCGAGTTAATCCTAATTCCTGTGCAGTTTTTGATTTTTTATATTTATTCCGTGCAAGAGCTTGAAGAATAAATCTTTTCTCAAATTCCTGTTTCGCCTTTGCTAAGTTTTTACTAAAATCTCGGAAAATCTCTCCTTCAACTTCTTTTAATATTTTCGATGATATATGCTCTTTTTTTATTAGATTCTCTTCTCCCAAGAAAATCATTATTCTCTGAATCTCATTCTCTAATTCTCTCACATTTCCAGGCCAATTATAACTAAGAAGCACCTCCATTGCTTCATGGGAGAAACAAACTCCTTCTTTTCCTAATTGTTTTCCATATTTTTTAACAAAGTGGTCAGCCAAAAGAGGAATATCTTCCTTCCTTTCTCTAAGAGGAGGAACTTCAATTGGAACCACTTTTAATCTATAATAAAGGTCCTCTCTGAAATTTCCTTTTCTTACTTCTTCATCTAAATTTTTATTAGTTGCACTTATGAATCTGACATCTACTTTGCGAATTTTGTTCTCTCCTAATCGTCTTACCTCTTTTTCTTGAAGAACTCGGAGTAACTTTGCTTGAAGGAGTAAAGGTAAATCCCCTATTTCATCCAGAAAGAATGTTCCCCCATCTGCTTCTTCTATTAATCCCTTTTTATCTCTATTTGCGCCTGTAAATGCGCCTCTTACATATCCAAATAGTTCTGCTTCCAGAAGATTCTCTGGTAAAGCACTACAATTTACAGCAACAAATTCTTTATCTTTTCTTATGCCCTCAGAGTGAATTAAACGAGCGATTAATTCCTTACCAGTCCCGCTTTCACCCAAAATCATGACAGGCACATCGAGGTCTTTTATTTTGTCTATAATTGTAAAAATTTTCTCCATTTTTGGAGAAGCAGTAACCAATGGGTATTTATATTTCCCTTCTAATTTGTCTTTTAATTTCTTATAATCCAGGGAGTTCCTTAATATAAAGCCTATTGGCTTGGAAATAGCAATTAAAAATTCTAAATCTTTTGAAGAAAAGGATTCAAATCCTGGTTTTCTATCCAGATAAATAATGCCCGTTGTATTTTCTTCTATCGAAAAAGGTAAAGATATGATGCTATTTATATTGTGAATTATGACCGTCTCATTTTCCTTATATCTGGGGTCTGTTTTTATATTATTCAATATTATAGCTTTTTTCTCTTTCATACATTTTTCTATCAAATTAAAACTAATATCTTTCCCATTAACTTTTCTCTCACTCGATTTTTGATAAACAATGTTCCCTTTGTTATCAATTAAAAAAATCAGCGCTCTTTGTGCGGGTACTTCTTTTAAAATAAGATGTAAAAGTTGTTCAAGAACAGTTAAAGGGGACTCAAATTTTTTAATTTCTGATATGGAATGAGCAACCCAGCTCTTTGCTTCTTCTTTTACCTGTTTTGCCTCTATTTCCTGAGGTAAATATTTTGAAATAATTTCTTCCCCTTTGCGAAACTTGAACGACTCAAGTTTCTTAAGAGTCTGAGTAGCCCAGAAAACATTATTTTTACTGGATGTATTTTTTAGTAATTCGGGATAAAAATAATAATATTCAATAAATGACTCTGCCAGCAAATAAGGACTCCGGAGAAGTCTGAATATTCTAATGGCTTTTTCAAAATATTTTTTAGAAACTGCCTTATTTTTATATTTTAATAATTTACCTTTCAAAAGAAAACTCTTTCCTATCAAGGACCTAGTTCCAATTTTTTGTGCTTCTTCTACACATTTTTCAATAACTTGTTCGGCTTCTAAGTTCTCTTTTTTGTTTAAATATAATAATCCTTCAAGTAATAGCAACTGAACATTCAACCGGGTTAGACTTTCTCTTCGTATAATTTCAAACGCATTTGCTAAACATTTTCGGGCTAATGAGTAATTCCTTTTTTCTATATACAATTCAGCCAGTTTTAACCAGCAATCCGCTTCCTCTTTAAAGGCTTCAAGTTTTTTAAAAATATTCTTGCTTTCTTTCAGTTCTTTTTCCGCAACCTCAAAATTTCCTTTTAAAAAATGAATATATCCGAGACTGTTCAAATCATACGCTATCATCCATTTATTTCCAGTTGCTCTATCAAAATTAAGACTTTCTTCAAAAACCCTTTCTGCAAAATCCCATTTCCCTTCATATATTGCAACTTCTCCTAAATTAAATCTTGCAAGAGTCTTGCCCCTCGGATTATTTATTTTGTCAAATAAATTCTCACTGATTTTGAACCATTTTTTCGCTTCTTCCCAGTTTTCAGTTTGAAGATAATAGAGACCTATATCTGAACTAACTTTTGCTTGGGAAAGAAAATCACGAGTTTTTATAAAAATTTGATAAGAAGTTTTTAAAAGAGAGATAGCTTTCTTAAAATTCCCTTTTTCCCCCTCCAAATATGCAAGATATATTCTACTTAGACCGCTTTCAGGTAATTCTATATATTTCTCAAATATTTCATAGCCTTTATTCAAATAACTTTTCGCTTTCTCTATTTCTCCTTTCATTAAATAAAAGTAGCCGAGCTCAATGAGTCCTCTGCCCCACAAAAATGTGTCTATATGATAAGCTTTTTTAATTGCTTTTTCCAAGACATCAATTGAGTCATTTATTTTCCCAGTCAACCACAAATTTTTCCCGAGTAAATAATCATTTAAAATACTTAATTTTGTCTCCTTTTTATAATTCCGAGTAAAAAAATCCCTATTTTCCTGTAGAATCTCCAAAGCCTTTTTATATTCCTGGTTTCCATAGAATGACTCAGCAAGTTGAAATCTTATAATTTCTTCTCTTTTACCTCTTGAAAAGTTAAGTGCTTTCTCTAAATCTTTTATAGATAAAGAAAAATTATTTAGAAGCAAATTTAGTTTGCCTTTCAGAGAAAAATAATGAAATTTTATCTCATCATCTTTTACTAAACTTACTATATTCAAATATTGGTTTAATAATTTTAAAGCCTCTTCATAATTAAACTTCTCTCTCTCCTTTTCTGCTCCTTTTAAAGCATAAATTATTCCCTCTCTCTTATCACCACTGTTAAGAAAAAAGTAAGCTATATCTCTATATGACTTACCCTTTTTAATAAAATAATTGGCTAATAATAAATTTAATTTTTCTCTCTTATTCTCAGGAATTAAGTTATAAATCAAATCCCTCCATGGCTGTATGACCTTATATTTTTTGTCTCCAATCACTCTTATAAATCCATCCTCTATTAATTTTTGAATAAACCTCTCAATATTTGGATAATCCTTTAGAAAAGAAATATCTTCTAATTCAAAGGCTTCCGGGAATAAAGAAGAAGAATCCAAAATTTCTTTTTCCACTGGAGTCAATTTAGAAACTTTCTTTTTATATAAATCTTCTAATAGGGGAGATTTAATAAAGACAAAATCATCTTCATCAATTTCAGAAAATAATAATTCAAGATTTCCTTTATTACTAAAGAATTCTCTCATAATTTCAGAAAAATAAAATGGAATCCCGGAACTCTTTTTAGATAAAAATCTAAAAAATTTCTCCTTGCCTTTTAAAGGAGGAAAATATACCGTTTTTTCAAAATTTTCTAATGAATATGGTTTTAAATTAATAAGAGCTATATTTTGAGAATCAAAAATTTTTTCTACCTGATTTGAGGAAAAAATAAATAAAATAGGTAAATTCATTGAATTTCTAACTAAATAATGGACGCATTCTTTCACGAGAGAATCGCATAAATACAAATCGTCAATTATAAAGACCAAAAATTTCAATTTATTTTTTCTTATTACTTTTTTCGTATAATCCAAAACGACATCAAACAATCTAAACTTCTGAGATTGTAAAAGAGTTAAATAGTCAAAAATCCTTTTCTCTTCATGGTTTGCAATCTCTTCTAACGGAAAACTTTTTTCCTTGCTAATCAAAAATTTTAATTGTCTCTCATATTGTTTTAAAAAATTAAAAAAATCCCCTCCCTGAATAAAAATAAATCTGCCTGAATAAGATTTATTTCTGATTATAAAGTTTCTAATGAGATTAGTCTTTCCAATTTTTCTTTCTCCAATTATTAAAGCTACTCTGGATTGTAAATCTTCTACCTGAGCTAAAAGCCCTTTCAAAATTCTCTCTTCCTTTTGTTCTTCATTTAAATTTACACCTCCTAAATATTCAAGAGGAACTTGTTGTAATAAATTTTTATTTTTAATTAAAAAAGAGATTAAATCAGATAGAAATTCCTCTCCACAATTATATGACTCATCTTCTCGGGCAATTAATTTTTTTATAATAGAGCGAATATTAAAATCTTTTATAGCAGAAATCTCCTTAATAAGAAGGGGATAAGAAAGACCCCTCTCAATTTTTTTACCTGTATATAACTGAAAAAGAACTATACCTGCAGCATACAAATCAGACCTATAATCACGATCTTCTTCCTCTTCTATTATTGGAGATTTTATATACGGCAAAGTTTCAATTAACTCTTTATTTCTATTCAAAATTGAACAACAAAAATCTAAATTCGCTAAAATTAATTTACCTCCTGGCGTTAGAATTAAATTACTTAAAGATATATCTTTATGAATAATCCCAAAATTATGTAAAAAAGCAAGAGAATTGGCTAACTGAAAAGCTATGGATATAAAATTATTGCGAGCTTTTTCAAAGCAAGAGAGAACTGAGATTCCACTAATCCAAGGAAATACAATATATATTTTCTCTTCTGGAAGATAGCCTGTATCAAGAACAGGTAAAATATTTGGATGCTTCAGAAAGGGGAGTTTAAACAATGTCTCTCGTGAGATTGGAGAATCAGAAGAGAAAATTTTTATAAGAACTTTCTGCCCATTTAAAATATCTATGCCTTCAAAAAGACTAAAGATTTCTTTTTGTTCAAGTTTCTGCTCTAATTTGTAATTGGTGATTAGAAAGGTTCCCACCCTAAACTCGCAGTCTAACTTAAAGCGCTTTCAATTTCTTTTATTTTTTGAGCAACATCTTTATAATTTGCTTTTTTATCAAAGATTTCCTTAAAAGTATCCAAAGCTTTTTCAAGCTCATCAGCCTCTTTATAAAGAAAACCTAAATTATATTTCAAGAATAACCACTGGTCTTCTTCCCCTGCCTTGTTAATAGCATTTTGGAGCCAATAAATAGCTTCTTTAAACATGCCTTTTTCCCTGAAACATTCAGATATCAGAAAATAGCATTCTATTTCCTTTTTAGAATCTTTTGATGCAATCTCAAATTCTTTTATAGCTTCTTCATATAAACCTAATTCTTTGTAGGCTAAGCCTAAATTATATCTGGTTTCATAATCTTCCTGAGGTATTTTCTTACTCACCCCCTCTTTGAACTGCTTTACTATTTCGTCTAAGGTGCGCTCTCTATTCGCAGATTGATATTCTCTTTCTTTTCTAATAATTTCTTCAATCTCATGAATCTCTTTCTTAGCAATATCTCTTAAATCATAGTATTTTATTTCAGGCTTAACCTCCTCCGCGCTTGGAAAAACCTCGGTTTTTTTAAAAATATCCTCAATAGATATATCTACAAAGGTCTCTTCCATCACATCTTTCTTTACCTTAGGCTCTCTTTTTTCCTCAATTTCGGAAAGATACAAATACCTCTCAGAAATTCTTGGCTCTTCAGGAAAATACTGACTTAATTCATCAAGTAAATCTCTCGCATTTTTGTAAAAACCCTGTTCAATATAAAAATCTATTTCCTTTAATTTTTCATCCAAGTCTATTCTCTCCTGAGTAGGAGAAATTTTAAATTCCTCAGTCTCCACCACTAATTCCTTTTTAATAAATTTCTTTCTTTTTTCAACTTCTTCTTTAAGAGAAGGATATTTGTCTAATAATTTAAGGGCTTCAGGGTCTAAGCTTAAAATTTCTTTTACCACAGAATTAATATCAGAATCTAAATCCATTTCTTTATATTTTTCTACGAGAGCATTATAAATAACAAGTAAATTATCTATATTATTTTCATATTTATATATATCAGCTAATTTCCTCAATGATGGAATATGTGACTTATTCTTAGAAAGAATAAGTCCTAATAAGGATATAGCTTTATCAATTTTACCTTCTACAATAAAATCATTTACTAATTCTTGATAATACTCGTAAGCCTGCTCTATTTTTCCTTTATTAAGTAAAATTTTACCTAACTTTATAATAATATTTGGCTCCACCTGACCGTGTTCCATAAGTTTTCTGAAAATTTCTTCTGCTCTGTCAAATTCGCCTTTTTTATAGAGAACCAACCCTAAATATTTTAAAAGATCAAGATTATCCTTATCTGATTCTAATGCTTTTTCAATAAAAGGAATAGCCTTTT
This sequence comes from uncultured Clostridia bacterium, assembly GCA_964632095.1. Classification (GTDB taxonomy): domain Bacteria; phylum Acidobacteriota; class Aminicenantia; order JdFR-78; family JdFR-78; genus JdFR-78. The sequence goes on from CAZWBN010000060.1 coordinate 7,077, forward strand.
CGTCTTCCCCCTTTTTTTTATAAACTGTAATTAAATTATTAATGGTACTTAAATCAGATGGTTTTAGCTTAAGGGCTTCATTCAAAATGCTTTCTGCTTCATCAATTTTCCCAGCCTCTATATAATTCTCAGCGATCCAATTATATTGCTCTACTGCAGCATCAAACATTTTTTCTTTAGTGTAAAGTTTGGCTAAATTTAATCTTAATTTTGGATTATCCTTTTCAAGTTCTATTATTTTCTCATATATTTTAATTGCTTCTTTTATATTTTTCTTAGAAACATAATTCTCCGCCAGTTCAAAATAGATAGATTTAGCTTCTGCTGGTAATCCTTGAAGAACATAACATTCAGCCATTTTTAATGCAGGCTCTATTTTATCTGGAGCAAGACGATTAATCTTTTTTAATATAGCTATTGCTTTTGTATAGAATCCTTCTTTAAAATAATATTCTACAATTTTACTAAATTCTCCTACTGCTTCATCAATTTTTCCAATTCTTGCATACAAATCACCAATTGTATTAATTATAGTCCAGTCTTCAGGATTTTCTTCCAGAATTTTATAGTATTCATCTATTGCATTTTGAATCTTTCCGCTCTTTATAAACTTTTCTGCTTTTTGAAAAATCTTATTTTTATCTACCATTTTAATTTAAATGAAATTCTATGAAATAATGTAGGTCCAAGTTCTTTTAGGGCATAAAAATGTTCTCTCGTTCCATATCCCTTGTTTTTACTTAGAAAATAACCTGGAAATAATTTAGAATAAATTTGCATTATCTCATCTCTTATTACCTTCGCAATAATAGATGCAGAAGCTATAGAAAAACATTTCCTATCGCCCTTAATTATTGCTCTCTGAGGATAAGAAATATCTTTGATTGCTTTCCCATCAACTAAAACGAAATCCGGCTCTATAGGGAGATTATTTATTGCTCTCTTCATTGCTTTAATCGTTGCAATCTGAATATTTTCTCCATCAATTTCTAAGTTTGAGGCAAATCCAATACCCACTCCCAATGCCCTTTCATGAATAATCTTTGCTAATTTTTCTCTTTTTCTTGGGGAAATTAATTTCGAATCCCTTACTCCTTCTATTAATCTCTCATTTACATCAAAAATCACAGCAGCAGCTACAACAGGTCCACAAAGACATCCTCTTCCTACCTCATCCACTCCAGCTATTTTCTTGTACCCTAATCTTAATAATTCTCTTTCTATTTCAAAATTTACACACAATTTTTACCTTTTTTCTTTGAGTCGAGCAGCTTTTCCTTTTAATTTCCTCAAATAATATAATTTTGCTCTCCTTACTTTTGCCCTTCTTACAACTTCTATCTTCTCAATTGTTTTGGAGTGAAGAGGAAAAATTCTCTCTACACCTATGCCAAAGGATATTTTTCTAACCGTAAAAGTTCCCTTTGTACCACTTCCTCTTTTAGCAATCACCACACCTTCGAACACCTGTATTCTTTCTTTATCTCCTTCTCTTACTTTCAGATGCACTTTAACCGTGTCCCCAACATTAAAAGGAGTCAAATCCTTTTGTAAATAAGGCTCTTCCACTAAATTTATTATTTCCATTTTCCATTCCTCTTATAAAATTTCTTTTTTTATATCATTTAATAATTTCTTTTCTTCTTCATCTAATTTTTTTTGTTTTAATAAGTCCGGTCTTTTACGCAGAGTTATTTCTAATGATTTCTTTTTCCTCCACAAAGCAATTTTTTTATGGTTACCGGATAAAAGAACATCAGGAACTTTTAATCCTCTGAATTCCCTCGGTCTTGTATATTGAGGGTAATCTAAAAGCCCGATTGAAAAAGAATCTTTTTTTACAGATTCCTGTTTTCCAACTACTCCTGGAATGAATCTTGAAATAGCATCAATAATAACTAAGGCTGCATATTCTCCTCCTGAGAGCACATAATCTCCTATTGAAATTTCGTCTGTAATCAAGTATTCTCTTACCCTTTCATCCACTCCTTCATATCTCCCACAAATAAGAATTATCTGGGAAAAACCAGATAAAACCTCAGCTAATTTATGGTCGAATCTTCTACCTTGAGGAGATAAAAGTATAACCTGAGTACTTGCATCTTTCCTGATTTCTTCCACTGCTCTGAATAAGGGCTCTGGTTTAAGCACCATTCCTTCTCCTCCGCCAAATGGTCTATCGTCCACCTGACGATGTTTATCTGTTGCATAATCTCTTAAATTGTGTATCCTAATTTCTATTAATCCTTTCTCTATCCCTTTTTTTAAAACTCCCGCATTAAATACACTTTCAAAAATCTGTGGAAGTAAAGTAATTATATCAAATCTCATTTAAATTTAAAAGTCCATCTGGAGGGTCGACTATTATTTCCTTCTTTTCTACATCTACATGCAAACAGATTGATCTCGCGAAGGGAATAAGGATTTCCTTTTTTCCTTTTTTCACAATCAATAATTCATTTTCACCCGCGCTCAATAAGTCTTCAACCTTGCCCAGAAATCTATTTTGCTTATCTTTGACACGACAACCTTTTAATTGAAAAAAATAAAAAGTATCTTTTTCAAGAGGCTTTAAGTCTTTTTCCTTTATTTTAATCTGATAGCCAACTAATTTATATGCTTCAGCCCTGTTCTCTATTCCTTTGAACTTTATAAAAATAAGTTTTTCTTTCCCCGGAATTTCTCGAACACTTTCTAATTCTAAATTATAACTTTCTCCCTTTAATTCTAAATGAACCTCTTTGCCCTCTTCTAAATTCTCCTTTCCCTCAGCAGCGTGCAATAATACTCTTACTTCCCCTTTATTTCCTTGGGGCTTAACAATACATCCAAGGGAGACAAGTTTACACTTTTTCAATTATTTCCAGGTTGTATCTCCTCTTCATCTTCATCCCAGCTGCTCCAAGAATCGTCCTAATTGCTCTTGCAGTTCTTCCTTGTTTTCCGATCACCTTCCCTAAATCTTCTGGAGCAACACGCAATTCCAAAATAGTGGTTTGTTCCCCATCTAATTGGGAAACATTAACCTTGTCGGGATGGTCAACAAGTGATTTGACAATCATTTCAACTAGTTCTTTCACTGTGCCCTCCTTTTATCATTTTTAATTACAAACTCATTTAACTTTAGATATAAGAGACTTAACAGTCTCCGTGGGTTGAGCACCACGGCTCAGCCAATAGTTTACCTTTTCTTTATCAATTTTTATTTCTGCTGGATCTGTCATAGGATTATAATA
>CAZWBN010000061.1:0-10241 GCA_964632095.1 uncultured Clostridia bacterium
CAAATGTTGCCATATCAATTATGAGATGAAAGGAGAAGAAAATGCCAAGGGTAAAGAGAGGACCGAGAAAAGCTCGTAGAAGAAAGAAAATTTTAAAACAGGCTAAAGGCTATTGGGGAGCGAAACATAGATTATATCGAACTGCAAAAGAGGCTGTAGAGAGAGCGTTGGTTTATTCCTATAGGGATAGAAGAAACAGGAAAAGAGACTTCAGAAGACTATGGATTGTGAGAATTAATGCTGCTGCATCACAACACGGTCTTTCCTATAGTAAGCTCATATACGGATTAAAAAAATTAAATATTGGAATAAACAGAAAAATGTTAGCGGATATGGCTGTAAATAACCCTCAATCCTTTGGCCAATTAGTTCAAAGGGTTAAGGAAGTTGTTTAAGGAAAAATGGAGAAATTCGAAAAAACCATTGGTAAGCTTAAGCTCCTTTTCGAACAGAAAAGCAAATCAGTTGTAGATAGACAATCTTTTGAAGAACTCCGCAATCTTTTTCTAAGCCGTAAAAAGGGCTATATTAAAGAAATTTTTAACCAAATTAGAGAACTTCCTCCTTCAGAAAGACCGCATGCAGGTCAACTGGCTAATGAATTTAAGGAATATATTACTTCAAAATTAGCTCAGATTGAGAAGAATATAAGTTTTAAAAAAGAAGAAGAGGAAAAGGTTGATTTATTTTTACCCGGAGAGAAGAAACACATTGGCTCTATTCATCCAATCAATATTATTCAAAAGGAAATTGAGGAGATTTTTTTAACAATGGGTTATTCAATTGAAGAAGGTCCAGAAATTGAAACAGATTATTATAATTTTTCTGCATTGAATTTTCCAGAAGAACACCCTGCAAGAGATATGTGGGATACCCTTTACATAACTGATGATATTTTGTTGCGAACTCATACTTCCCCTGTTCAAGTTAGGGTAATGGAAAGGAAAAAGCCTCCAATTAAAATTATTGTTCCTGGAAGGGTTTTCAGGAAAGATGAGCCAGACCCTACCCATCTTCCAATGTTCTATCAGGTGGAAGGTTTAGTAGTGGATGAAGGAATAAATTTTAGTCATCTTAAAGGCACTCTTGATTATTTTCTTAAAGTTTTATTCTCAGGGAAAATAAAAACAAGATTTCGCCCCAGCTATTTTCCTTTTACTGAGCCATCTGCTGAAGTTGATATAAGTTGTCCAATATGCGAAGGTGAAAATTCGGATTGTGGAATATGTAAAGGAACAGGGTGGATAGAAATTCTCGGCTCAGGAATGGTTCATCCTCAGGTATTTAAGAATGTAAATATAGACCCTGAGAAATATACAGGATTTGCATTTGGACTGGGTATTGAGAGAATTGCCATGATCAAATATCAAATACCTGATATGCGTTTATTTTATGAAAATGACCTCAGATTTATAAAACAGTTTTCATAGGAGAAAATGAAAGTAAGCGTTAACTGGTTAAGAGAATTGGTGGAATTGGATTGTTCTGATGGAGAATTGATTAAAGGATTAAATAAAATTGGATTAATGGTAGAAGAGGCTGTCGAGGAGGAGGAAGATTTAATTCTTGATATTGAGACTTATCCAAATCGTCCTGATACCCTGGGACATATAGGTATTGCAAGAGAGATTTCTACATACTTTAAAAAGCCTCTCAAAGAATTGAGTCTTCCCATTAATTGGATCGAGGAGCCTGTCGAAAATTTTGTTGAAATAATAATTAAAGATGAAGATTTATGTCCTCGATATGTTGGAATGGTTGTAAAGGATATAGAAGTTAGAGAGTCCCCTGACTGGCTTAAAAAAAGGCTTGAATCCCTTGGTCTTCGCTCAATAAACAATGTTGTTGACATTACAAATTATGTTCTATTATTAACAGGTCACCCTATTCATGCCTTTGACTTAGAGAAAATAGAAGGAAGAAAAGTAATTATTCGAAGGGCTCTTCCAGGGGAAAGAATATTAACCTTAGAGGAAAGTGAAGAAGAGCTTTCACAGGAAATGCTTGTAATTGCTGATTCAAAAAGACCCATAGCGATTGCAGGTGTTATAGGTGGCGAAGAATCAGGGATAAAGGAAGATACAAGAAGTGTCCTGATTGAGAGCGCATATTTCGACCCTATTTCAATTCGAAAAACTTCAAAAAAACTTGGTTTAATTACGGAGGCATCCTATCGGTTTGAGAGAGGAGCAGACATTGAATTTCCTCCCAGAGCAGCCCAAATTGCGGCTTCTCTTTTGTCATCCTTTGGCGGGAAGGTTGCGAAGGGCTTGATAGATAATTATCCAAGACCGAGAAAACAAAAGTCTATAATTTTCCGTGTAAGAAGAGCAGAGCAGATAATAGGCGTTCCACTTGAAAAGGAATTTATTGAAGAGATTCTATGTTCTCTTGGGTGCAGGATAGATAAAACTAATCAGGATGTCTGGCAAGTTCAGCCCCCTTCCTATCGAATTGACTTAGAGCGAGAAATAGATTTAATTGAAGAAATTGCCAGATTCTATGGATATGAACGAATCCCTTCCCAGTTGCCTCTTTTAAAAATTACAGAGAGCCCATTTAATTCAAAGAGAGAAAAGATAGAACAAATCCGTAGAATTTTGACTTCTTTTGGTTTTGACGAAGTTATTAATTACAGTTTTACAAGTCCGGAGAAAGATAATTTTTTCAAAGATGAGAGGAGTCCAGTTAATTTGAGGAATCCCATTTCTGCTTTATTCTCTCAAATGAGAACAAGCCTACTTTCCGGACTCCTTCATAACATAAGCTGGAACTTGAATAGAGGAGCAGAGGGAATTAGTGTTTTTGAAATAGGAAAAATTTACGAATGGATAGAGGAGAAGCCAAGTGAACATTTATCCTTAGGTATTGCTTGTAGCGGAATAATTAGAGAAAGACACTGGAAGGAAAGAGTGAAAAAAGCAGATTTTTTCCTTCTAAAGGGAACAGTAGAATCTTTACTCGAGGAGCTTAAACTTTTACCCTTTTCTTTTGAAAAAGAAAATTGTAATTATTTTGAGGAAAGCTTTTCATTGAGTATAAATGTGAAAGGAGAGAGAATCGGTCAGATAGGACTTATTAAAAAGAATATTAGAGAAGCTTTTGATATAGAGGAAGAGGTGTATGCTGCAGAAATTAATCTTGAATCTCTGCTTAATAAATCAATACCTCTTATGAAATTCAAGCCATTCAGTAAATTCCCGTCAATAGTGAGAGACTTATCCTTTGTAATTGATAAAGAGCGCTCCTTTAAGGAAATAGAAGAGGAGATAAGGAAGGTAGCTCCCCCTATTTTGAGAAAATTTGTTCTCTATGATTATTATATTGGACCTTCAATTCCTGCGGGGAAAGTAAGTATGACCATACGTTTTGTTTATTCTCATCCAGGGAAAACCTTATCAGCTGAAGAAGTTCAGGTTGTTCACAATAGAATTTTTGAAGATTTGAGAAACAAATTTGATATAAAACTAAGAGAATAGGATAAAAGGAGTGTCAATTGACAACCGAAATAGAAAGAATTAGAATATTAGAGGAAAAAATATTGAATTTAATTGAATTTGCTAAAAAAATTAAAGAAGAAAATAAAAGGTTAAAGGAGATAATAAAAAGTTTAGAGGAGGAAAAAGAAGAATATAAAAATAAGAAAGAGAGATTGAAATTAATGGAAGCAGAAATGGCGAGATTGAAAGAGGAAAGAGAAGAAGTGAGGGAGAGGATAGAGAATTTGATAAAGCAGATAGAGATGATTGGAGTGTGAAGGTGGATAGAATTTTTGAGATAGAAATTTTTGGTGAAAAATATAAATTAAAGTCCGAAGAGGAAGAAAGTTACATTCATAAGCTATCCTCGTATGTTGACCAAAAAATGAGAGAGGTTGCGGAAGAGCTTGGAATATCTGACCCATTGAAGGTTGCTGTGCTTGCTGCATTAAGTATTGCAGATGAAAAATTTCTTTGTGAAAAACGACTAAACCATATAGATGAAGCAATAAGGAGGGTTGAGAATAGCATTGAAAATTTAGAAGTTTCACTTGTTGAGGATGATGGTAATTTAAATTCTGTGGGAAATGTCACATAAAGATTTAATTTTTACCGGGGAAAGTAATTTTTTTAAAAATAAATTAAAATTTAACAAAAAAAATTCCAAATATTTAAATCTATCCGGAAACTTTCCCTGGGACAAAATAAAACTTAAATTACTCCTTAACCCTCCTAAACTTCATCTCCTTTGACCTTTTTTGAAAAGGAGGTGATTTCGCTGAATATACTAAATTTAGTCTTAATAGAAATTGGAATATTTATTTTGGGGTTTATTCTCTACCTTTTATTTCGAAAGACTTCGATTGCTCGTTCCTTGAAAGAAGCGAGAAAAGAAGCCAAGGAAATTTTAGAAAAAGCTAAAGCAGATGTTGAGAGGATTAAGAGAGAAGCGACTCTTGAAGCTCGGGAAAGATACTTGAATCTAAAGTCTGAACTTGAGAGGCAGATGCGAGATCAGGTGAGAAAAGTTAATGAAATGGAAAGGAGATTGGTTCAGAAAGAGGAAAAACTGGAAAGAAAAGCTCAGATACTTGAAAGGAAAGAGAGAGAGTTATATTCGCGAGATAGAGAATTATATCAGAAGGAATTAAAATTAAATCGCCTTGAGGAAGAATACAAAAAGCTGATTGAGGAAGAAAATGAAAGGTTAGAAAAAATTTCCGGAATTTCTCGGGAAGAGGCAAAAAATCTACTCCTAAAGAGGGTGGAAGATGAGGCAAGATTGGAAGCTGCTCAGGTTTTAAAGAAAATAGAGGATGAGATAAGAGAGAAAAGCCAGACCATAGCTAAAAATGTAATAAGCCAGGCAATACAGAGAAGTGCTGCTGAACATGTGGTAGAAACTACAGTTTCGGTTGTGGACCTTCCTTCTGATGACATGAAAGGAAGGATTATTGGAAGAGAAGGGAGAAACATAAGAGCATTGGAGATGGCAACTGGTGTTGATATTATTGTTGATGATACTCCTGAAGCTGTTATATTATCGAGCTTTGACCCTATAAGAAGAGAGCTTGCAAAGATGGCTATTGAAAAATTGGTTATGGATGGAAGGATTCATCCTGCCCGTATAGAAGAGGTGGTGGAAGCAGTAAAAACAGAGCTGGATGAGAAGATTAAAAAAGAAGGGGAGGAGGTTGTTCTTGAATTTGGTATAAGAGATATTCATCCTGAATTAATTAAATTACTTGGAAAATTAAAATATAGAACAAGTTATGGTCAAAATGTTCTTCAGCACTCAAAGGAAGTTGCATATATCAGCGCATTAATGGCTGTTGAAATTGGTGCAAATCGTGAAGTTGCTCTCAGGGCAGGATTGCTTCATGACATAGGTAAAGCAGTGGATAGAGAAGTAGAGGGGACTCATACTGAGCTGAGTGTTAAACTTGCTAAAAAATATGGTGAAAGCGAAGAAGTCATTCAGGCAATAGCTTCCCATCACAGAGATGTTGATTTTCCTTCAGTGGAAGCTGTCCTTGTTCAGGCAGCAGATACAATTTCAGCTGCGCGACCAGGAGCAAGAAGGGAGTTGTTAGAGACTTATATTAAAAGAATTGAGAAACTTGAAGAGATTGCAAATTCCTTTGATGGAGTAGCAAAGTCATATGCTCTTCAGGCAGGGAGAGAAATTAGGATAATTGTGGAAAGTCAGAAGGTTTCTGATGAAGAATGTAGTATTATTGCAAGAGAAATTGCTCGAAAAATAGAAAAAGAGCTTGATTACCCCGGCCAGATCAAGGTTACTGTTATTAGGGAGAGAAGAACTATAGAATATGCCAGATAATGTTAAAATATTATTCCTTGGCGACATAGTAGGTCGTCCAGGGCGAAAAATTCTTAGTAGGTTTCTGCCTCAATTAAAAGCCTCTTATAAAATTGATGTTATAATTGCAAATTGTGAAAATGCAGCTGGAGGACTTGGATTAACAGAAAAAGTCGGATTAGAACTCCTTAATCGTGTAGATGTTCTTACTTCTGGAAACCATATCTGGCAAAAAAAGGAAGCCATTCCCTTTCTTGAGAGGAATGAGAGAGTAATCAGACCCGCTAATTTTCCTCCTGGAAATCCAGGAAGAGGCTTTACAATCTTTGAGGATAGAAACGGAAATAAAATTGCGGTTTTAAATTTACAAGGAAGAATATTTATGGAGCCTATAGATTGTCCTTTTCGAACAGCAGACCAGGAAATTGAAAAGTTAAGAAAAATAACACCAATAATCATTGTTGATTTTCACGCTGAAGCAACTTCAGAAAAACAGGCTCTTGGGTGGTATCTCGATGGAAGGGTTTCCGCAGTAATAGGAACACATACTCATGTTCCCACTGCTGATGAGAGAATATTGCCTAAGGGAACAGCATATATTACTGATGCGGGTATGGTAGGAGGACTTGATACAGTTATAGGAATAAAGAAAGAATTAGCTTTAAGAAGGTTAATTACTGCTATGCCCTGCAAGTTTGAGGTAGGAAAAGGAAGAAAAATTTTATCCGGAGTTTATATTGAGATAGACTCAAAGAGCGGGAAAGCTCTTGATATAAAAAGGGTCACAAGATTAGAGGAAGAAGGTGAATAATCAAGCATTAATTTTTCCGGATAGAGTTTATACAGTCAGTGAAATAACTCAGTTAATTAGATTAGAACTTGAATCTTCCTTCCCCTTAGTATGGGTGGAAGGAGAAATTTCAAATTATCATTTCCATAGTTCAGGTCATCTTTATTTTACCTTAAAGGATGAATTTAGCCAGTTAAAAGCTATCATGTTCCGCTCTCAGGCTTCTCAGCTTCCATTTCAATTAAAGGATGGTTTACAGGTGATATGCAGAGGCAGAATTACTGTTTATCCTCCTAAAGGTGAATATCAAATTGTAGTTGAAGTTTTAGAGCCAAAAGGAAAAGGAGCATTCCAATTAGCTTTTGAGCAGCTCAAGGAAAAACTTGCAAAAGAAGGACTGTTTGATTCAAAGTATAAAAAACCCTTGCCTCTTCTTCCAAGAAAAATAGGATTAATTACTTCTCCTGAAGGAGCTGCGATAGTGGACATTTTGAGAATTCTGGAAAGGCGGTTTGCGCGATTACAGATAACAATTTATCCAGTGAAAGTCCAGGGAGAAGGAGCAGCAGAAGAAATTGTTGAAGGCATAGAATATTTTAATGAGTTTTTAGATGTGGATGTAATAATAATTACCAGAGGCGGAGGACCTATTGAGGATTTATGGGAATTTAATAAAGAAATAGTTGCAAGAGCTATTTTTAATTCTAAAATACCTATCATTTCTGCTATTGGACATGAAATTGACTTTACAATTGCAGATTTTGTTGCTGATGTAAGAGCTTCTACTCCATCTGCTGCTGCAGAGCTTGTTGTTGAGAAGGAAGAAGCTCTGAGGGAGAAAATTGCAGGCTTAACTTCAAGAATGGTTAATGCGGCGAGATTTATATTCGAGCAAAAAAAGAGTTTTGCACTTTCCTTAATTCAAAATGAGAAGATAATTAATTTTCCTAATATAATAAATAATTTTCTTCAAAGAATTGATGAATTAGAATTTAGAGCATTCAAGGCGATTAAAGAAATGCAGGATAAATTCAAAGAAAAAAAGACATTTTTTTCTCTCCTTAATCAAAGATTAAGAAATGGAATAAAAAATATATTGGATAGAAAAGAAGCTCAATGGTGTAACTTCAGTGAGCAGTTGAATAATTTAAGCCCTTTAAGTATACTTAAAAGAGGTTATTCCTTGTGTTGGAGAGGTGGAGGGAAAATTTTAGTTAAAACCGCAGACCAAGTCAAAATTGCAGAGGATTTAAGAGTTAATTTTTATAAAGGAGAAATAACTTGTAAAGTTAAAAAAATTGATAAAGAAAAAAGAATTATTTCTTTATTAGAATTTAATGGAAATGAAAGAAAAAAATTTTGAGGATGCTCTCCAAAGATTGGAAAAAATTGTAGAAGAGTTGGAGAAGGGTGATTTGTCTTTAACGGAATCTCTTAAGCTTTTTGAAGAAGGGGTTTCGTTATCGAGATTTTTAAGAGAAGAACTGGATAAAGCGGAAAGGAAAATAGAAATATTACTGAAAAAAGAAGGGGAAATTAAAAGAGAGCCTTTTAAAATAAAAGGAGAGGAAAATAATAAATAATGGCAGATATGGATAAATTTCTTTTAGAAAAAAGACAGAGAATTGACCTGGAGTTAGATAGAATTTTAGATAAAGCAAAGCATAGCCGTTTATACGAGCCAATGAAATATGCTGTTTTTTCTGGAGGAAAAAGATTTCGAGCATTACTTACATTATGTACGGGCGAAAGCTTGGGTGCTAAGGAAAAGGAGTTGCTTCCGTATGCATGTGCAATTGAACTTATTCACAATTATTCTCTAATACATGATGACCTTCCCTCAATGGACAATGATGATTTTAGAAGGGGAAAGCCTACATTACATAAAGTTTATGGAGAAGGAATAGCGTTATTGGCTGGAGATGCGCTTCTTACTCTCTCTTTCCAAATTCTTTCTTCCCTGTCTCATCCTTTTACTTTAAAAGTAATAAACCTGATTTCAAAAGCAGCAGGAATTGAAGGGATGATCAATGGTCAGGCATTGGATTTGAGTCTGGATAGAGGAAAAGCAGATGAAAAGAATTTCTGGGACTTAAGTTTTAAAAAAACCGCCTATTTAATAATTGCAGCAGTGAAGACAGGAGGAATTGTTGCTCAGGTAGATAAAGAGAAGCTTGATGCTCTTGAAATATACGGGAGAAATCTTGGAATAGCCTATCAAATAGTTGATGATATTTTAGATATGGACCAGGAGAGGGATACAAATCGCTTGAATTATGCTCTTTTTATGGGGAAAGAAAAGGCAGAGAAAAAGGCTTTTGAGTTAGAGAGAGAAGCTCTTTTGGCTCTTGAAAGAGCGGGCATTAAATCACAATATCTGGAATATCTTTTGCGAAAGGCGATTCATAGGAAGGCATGAAAATGGGCAAATTATTGGACAGAATAAATTCTCCAAAGGATATAAAAGGCTTTTCAGTATATAAACTTTCCCGCTTAGCAAAGGAGATAAGGAAGTTAATTATCGAGGTAGTCTCTAAGAACGGAGGTCATTTAGCTTCGAATCTTGGAGCTGTTGAACTAACAATTGCCTTACATTATGTTTTTGATGCGCCAAGAGATAAGATTATCTGGGATGTTGGACATCAGTGTTATACGCATAAAATCTTAACCGGGAGGAAAGATAAATTTCATACTATTCGACAATTAAATGGATTATCTGGTTTTCCCAATCGTGAGGAAAGCGAATATGATGTGGTAAATACTGGTCATGCTTCCACAGCCCTTTCCACTGCCCTTGGGATGGCAGTGGCGAGGGATTTAAGAGGAGAAGATTTTCATATTGTTGCTGTAATAGGTGATGGTTCCTTGACAGGTGGTGTAGCATTAGAAGCGTTAAATCAAATCGGGCATTTAAAGAAAAAAATAATAATAATTTTAAATGATAATGAGATGTCTATTTCTCAAAATGTTGGCGCTATCTCTAAATATCTTTCATATATTGTCTCAGGTCAATATTATTTAAGGGTAAAGGATACAGTAAGATCAATTTTAAAAAACATTCCTGCCTTTGGAGAACCAGTGATAAAAATTGCTTCCGGTGTTGAAGAAGCTATTAAAAAGACCGTTTTTCCAGGGCTTCTTTTTGAAGAGTTGGGAATAAGATATAAGGGACCAATAGAGGGACACAGTCTTGGTTCTCTTATAGAAGTTTTCGAAGAAGCAAAAAAATATGATAGACCTATTTTAATTCATTGTATTACCAGAAAAGGCAAAGGCTATGCTCCAGCTCTTAAGAATCCAGAGAAATTTCATAGTGCTTCCCCTTTTGACATAAAAACAGGCAATTCAATTGTTAAAAACCAACCACCTTCTTATTCTGAAATTTTCGGAAAAACTTTAGTTGAATTAGCTGAAAAAGACGAGAAAATTATTGCAATAACTGCAGCCATGACAACTGGAACAGGATTAAATTATTTTTCTCAAAAATATCCTGAAAGATTCTTCGATGTTGGAATCGCTGAACAACATGCAGTGGATTTTGCATGCGGTTTAGCTTTGGAAGGCTTTAAGCCAGTGGTTGTCATTTACTCAACTTTTCTTCAAAGGGCTTATGATCAGATTTATCATGATGTGTGTCTCATGAATCTTCCTA
>CAZWBN010000062.1:0-3060 GCA_964632095.1 uncultured Clostridia bacterium
GCTGCTATTCATTTTCTTGGAATTGTTCAGACTGCATTCACCTTTTGGACCATAAAAAACAGAAAATTATCATTAATTAAAATTGGCGAAGACTTACTCTCTCAATTTTTTGAAGGCATCAAAGCATGATTTTTTATAAAAAAATTGAGAGTGAATATTCACTAACGAGGAGATGAAATGATAAAGAAAATTTCAGAATTCATAATTAAAGGAAAATGGTTTGTTCTCTCAATCACCCTATTACTTACCATTTTCTTTATTTATCAAATGAAAAATCTTTATTTTGAAAATCGAATAACAGAATGGCTTGACAAAAATGACCCTATAGTGAAACTTTTTGTAGACATCGGTGAAAAATTTGGCATCAATGAACTTGTTGTAATTGCTCTAAAATCAAAGAATGGAGAAACTTTTTCTAGCGAAAATTTAAAGAGTCTTCGTCACCTAACAGAGGAATTAAAACAATTCAAGGAAATTTCCCATGTTAAATCAATAATAAATATGCCAGATATTAAAAAAATTGAAGATGGAATAGAGGTAAAAGACTTTCTTGAAGAAATCCCAAAATCAAAGATAGAACTTAAAAAAATAAAAGAAACCGCTCTCTCAAAAGAATCATATGTGAATAATGTTATCTCAGAAAATGGAGAATTGTTAGCTATTGCTGTGTATATAAAAAGTGGAGAAGACCCTGTTAAAACATTTGGAAAAATAATAAAGCCCTCTATTGAGAAATATTTTTCAAAAGAGATGCAGATTTATTATGCTGGTGAACCTTCAACAGCCTATTTTGCTGATGATTTCTTAAAGAAAGATTTAAAAAGGTTAGTTCCTGTTATTGTTTTAGCAATATTAATAATTTTGTTCATTAGTTTTAGAAACGCAAAAGGAGTAATTTTACCAACACTTGTTGTTTTTATTGCGACTTTATGGGTTTTTGGAATAATGGGGCTTATAAAAAGTCCAATGAATTTAATTACGCCAGCATTGCCTGTTCTCCTCATAGCTCTTGGTTCTGCTTATGGAATTCATGTTTTTTCAAAAATCATTCGTGAAATTAAGACTGGTTCGGGTCCGTTAGAGGTGAAACTTAAAAAAGCTATATCAGAAGTATTTATCCCTGTAATCATGGCAGGATTAACCACAATTATTGGATTTTGCTCCTTTCTAACTGCAAAATTTTCCATTGTGAGTGAATTTGGAATTTTTTCAGCTATTGGTATTTTATTTTCAACCTTAATTGCAATCCTTTTTGTTCCCTCGATATTTGGAATTTTTCCAGAAAAAATTTCTAAAAATCCAAAGAGCAATCAGAAAAATAAAAGAGAAAAAATTACTCCTCTTGTCAAAATTTCAAACTTCGTGACAAAGTATCCAAAATCCGTGATATCAATTTCAATAATATTATTTGTGCTGTTTATTTTGCAGGTGCCAAGGATCGAGAAAAAGGTCGATTACATAGAATATTTTCCAAAGGATAGTATTCCTCGTGTTTCTTTTGAGATTATTAAGCAAAATTTTGGTGGAGCTTATACTTTAACTCTTTATTTTAAAGGAAATAATTTAAAATCCGCGTCTGTATTAAAGATTATTAGAAGAGCAGAAAACTATTTACTGAGTTTGCCAGAAGTTAAAAATCCCTTTTCAGTAACTGATTTTATCCAGGAAATAAATTATCAATTGAATGACTATTATCATATTCCTGACACGGATAGAGGTGTTGGGAACCTTTGGTTTTTTATGGAAGGAAGAGAAGAGTTAAAACAGGTTATAACGGAAGATTTTAAGGAAGGTTTAATATTTTCGAAAATACCTGAATCAAGTTTAAAATTTGTAAAAGAGTTAAAAGATGAAATCGAATCTTTCTTGGAAAAGGAGTTTTCCGAGGAATTTTATGAATACAGGCTTGAAGACTTAAATAAAGACACGGAAATAAAACTGAGAGAAAAGGAAATGGAAAATATAATCAATGAAATAAAATGGCTTTCAGAACACTACGAAGGTAAAGATATTTTTAGAATTGATGTGGCAAGAAAAAATTTAAAAAAATTGATTTATAAAATGCCTCAACAATCAGATAAAGATGTTGTGGATATTATAAAAGAAGAATTTAAAAAATACATTTTCTCTGATTACTTTGATTTCTGGGTTTCAGAGGAAGTGAAAAGTAAAATTTATGAAAATTTAACTAAGGAAATTTTGCAAGAAGATTTATACCAAAATGACATTTTAAAAATACTTAAAAAATTCGTTCCTGATTCTGAGTACGATGAAGAAATTGCAAATGATGTAGTGAATACATTGTTATTTAAAATTCAAGAAGCAAAAAGGATTGCTTTCACAGAAAGAGCTATTAAGAGTTTAAATAACGCTTTTTCTACGGATATTTTGAATAATGAAAACTTTTATAAAAAATTAAATGGTCTTCTATACGAAATAGCTGATAACTTGGTTATTCTAAAAGAAAAAGAATTTAATGGCATTAAAGGTAAACTCGTTGAACTTGAAAAAGTTGAACAAAGTGGATTTCCATCATTTATGACAAGGCTTGATAAATTTTTATTTACTTCACAAATACAATCCCTTCTTCTTGCCTTTGTTGTTACATTCATTGTAATGATAATTATGAGAAAATCATTCATTGTAGGAGGAATTTCCATAATTCCAATAACCTTTACTCTTGGAATAATATACGGTTTTTTAGGGATCTCAAAAATCCCTCTTGATTATGTGACAATGACAATTGCAGGAATCTCAATAGGTGTTGGAATAGATTATGCAATTCATTTTATCTATGAGATAGGACTTCACTTGGGTAAAGGAAATTCAATAGAAGACTCTATAAAACATTCTTATATTGAAAAAGGTAAATCAATAATTACCAATTCTATTGCTGTGATTAGTGGTTTTGCTGTTTTACTCCTTTCTTCTATGAACCCTCTTCGACACTTAGGAGAAGTAATGATGGGTTCTATGTTCTTATCAGCATTTTCTACTTTAACTCTTTTACCTGCTGTAATTATATTAGTTAAACCAAAAATTGGAGGTAAAAAATGAGAA
>CAZWBN010000062.1:3160-4546 GCA_964632095.1 uncultured Clostridia bacterium
TTCTTGAACTTACAAGAAAACCCGATGTTTCAAAACCATATAGTAAAATCAAAATGTGGGTTTCAAAAGAAACTGAATTGCCCAAGAAAATGGAATTATATGATAACTCAGGAAATTTATGGAAAGTAGCAGAAGAAGAAGCGAAAAAAATCGGGAATTACTGGATTCCAGTAAAAATAAAAATGAAAGATATGAAAAAGAATTCTTACACTGTTCTTGAAATGAAAGATATTAAAGTTGACCAGGGACTCGGAAGCAGGATTTTTACCAAAAGATTTTTAAGGAGGAGGGTAAAATGAGGAAAATAGCTCTTGTTTTAACTCTTCTATTGATATACTTTCTTTCAAATGCATATAGCATTGATTTTTCTGGTAGGGTAAAACTTTTCACATCTCTTTTTCTTTCTGAAAATTTAAATGGCAAATATTTCTCCCACGAAAGCGGAGAATTTGCATTTAAAAGACTTGAAACAAGGCTTAAATTAGCAGGAGATGTATCTGATAATATAACTTATTCAATCCGCTTTGACGCCTTTTCTCGACCTGATGCATTATTTACCACATTTTCATTCCCGGAAGCAAGTATTCTTGGCTCACCATCAAGCACAGAGCCCTTTGAACTATCTCTATACGAGGGATATATTAAAATTTCAAATTTTCTTATAAAAAATCTTGACTTAACAATTGGAAAACAGCGTATTCAATGGGGAACAGCAGATAAAATGAATGTTGTTGATAATTTAAATCCAACAGATTTTGCAAATTTCTTCACTTTTGACCCTGATTATTTTGCAGAACGCCGTCCTCAAAAGGCAATTAACCTGGAATTTTATATCTCTGATTTCACCAAATTCCAGTTCCTCTGGTTAATTTCCCGACAATACTCTCCCCTACCCGCAGGATTTACCTATATGGTCACAGGAGATTTTAGCTCATCTATATATATCGAAAGGGAAAAACTCCTCCTTAAAAACACAAATTATGGGTTAAGATTTTCAACTGTATTGCTCAATACTGACATCGCTTTAAGCTATTATAGAGGAAATTATCATTTGCCAGTTCTTTATGGAATTTCTGTATCAAATTATGGAACACTATCTCAGTACTACAGGTATCCTGAAAGAAGTATTTTTGGAATTGACTTTTCAGGAGAAATATTCTCAGTCGGTTGGTGGGCAGAATTCGCTTTTATTAAACCCGAAAAAACAAGGGGCTTCTTGGAGAAACCAGTATTAATTGGAAGTCAATATCAACTTATTAAAAAGGAATTTTCTATTTTTGAGAAAGGATATTATAAATGGGTGATAGGAGCAGATTATACTCTTGGAATAGGAAACGGAGTGTATCTAAATGCTCAATATTTACACGGCTTTTTCGATGAAAGGGA
>CAZWBN010000062.1:4646-10179 GCA_964632095.1 uncultured Clostridia bacterium
TTTTAGCAAAGTGAAAGAAGGTAAAATAATAGCATTTTTTTTAGGAATAATTTCGCTATTTATAATAGGAGTTTTCTTAAAATATTCAAAACCTGTTTTAATTCCATTCTCTCTCGCTGTATTTCTCTCCTTTCTTCTAAATCCAATAGTGGAGTTTCTTACAAGGAAAAAAATCCCAAAACCCATTGCAATTATATTTATATTAATTTTCACATTTATCTTACTTTATTTACTTGGTTTATTATTCTATTCAAGCGGAAAGGCTTTTGCCTCGGATTTACCTAATTATGGGAAAAAATTTGATGCTTTAATCACAAATCTGTCTCAGAAATGGAAATTATCCTCCCAGACATTCGAATCTATTGATTGGGCTAAGCAATTGAATTTTTCATCTATTGCGTCTTTTCTCCTTTCGAGCTTAGGTTCGTTTTTAAAATTTCTCTCAAATCTTTTTTTAGTATTGCTTTTTCTTGTATTTATATTAGCTGGAAGGGGAAGATTCAGAGATAAAATTCTCAATAGCTTCAAAAGAGAAGATTCTAAGAAGATAATTGAAATTATATCCAATGTTGATCGCCAGGTTTATAGATATTTATCAGTTAAAACCTTAATCAGTTTAATTACGGGCGTTTTAGCAGGAGTAGTGCTTTATATTTTTGGAGTTAATTATGCAATAATATGGGGATTCTTCACTTTCCTTTTAAATTATATCCCAAACTTAGGCTCAGTTATAGCAACCATCTTCCCTGTTCTCATGGCAGCTATACAGTTTGAGAAAATTTGGCCAGCTATATGGATTTTACTAATTTTAATAGTTATTCAAACCTTGATGGGGAATGTTATAGAACCGAGAATCCTTGGTATGAGACTTGGTCTAAGTCCACTCATAGTAATCCTCTCCCTTATATTCTGGGGATGGCTCTGGGGAATTGTTGGAATGATTCTTGCCGTTCCAATTACTGCAACAATAAAAATTATATGTGAAAATATCCCCCAGCTTCGCGTAATAAGTGAACTAATGAGTGGATAGAATTCCTAACAGGTTAGGTGAAAAGCCCCAACAGTTTTCTTTGATTCAGACATTTCATTATAGAGAGAAACTGCTTTTTTAGTCTTCTCTACATATAATTCAATTCCCTTTTTTTTAATAAATTCTTTTAAATCATCAGGAACTTTCATAATTCCATAAAAACCCGTTCCAATAATTAATACCTCTGGTTTTTCGGAAAGAATTTCTTCAATATCTTCCTTACACAGGGAATGCCCCTTTTTTCTCCACCATGATTCTTTAATTCTATCAGGGAAAATAATTAAATCAGATGTATATTTTTTATCTTCAATAACCATTTGACCAAAATTATAAGACTTGATTTTCATTTTAACCTCTCCAATATTTTCTTACAATTTGCACAAAATTCATGAGATTTATAATCTGTATCCTGTAGACTATTTGAAAAATGCATAACGCATCTTGGATTTGGGCAGTGGTTCAGTCCAAAACAATGCCCGAGTTCATGGGTTGCCTCTTTTAATATTCTTAATTCAAATAATTTCTGATTCGGTTTTAATCCATAATATTCCTGTCTCAATCTTGTTATTGATATTAAGGCAACTTTTCCTCCAAGTTCTGCCTGTCCGAATACAAAATTCAAATGAGGGACATATAAATCCACATCCACTATTCCCAGTACTTTTACAGCATCACGAGGAATTTTCTGTTTCAATTTTGAGAGAAGAACTGGAGAAAGATATTGATTTCTTTTGGGATTAAAAGCCGAAGATGGAATATTCATTTCCTTGCCAATTTTCACTTTGTAACCAAACTTTCTCTCCAGTTGTAATGCTAATTTTCTAATGATATTTAAATCTATTTTATTGAAGGGGATTATATAAATTATTCCTTTCACTATTTAGTTTCTTTTTTATGCATGAAGAATAATTCTGCAACTAAATCTTTTATTTGTTTGCCGAATATTTCTTCCAAAACTTTTTTTGCTGCCCTTTGCTCTGCACTTTTCTTTGTTCTACCCTTTGCTTGTGCAAGCGATTTTCCTTCCCATACTACCTCTACTTTAAATGTTTTGTTGTGTTCGGGACCACTTTCTTCAATTACCCGATAACTTGGTGGAGGTAAACTCCTCTTTTGATAATACTCCTGTAAAGCTGATTTATAATTATCCACATAAAGAACTTTGCCTTTTAGTTTTTTGAAAAAGG
Source organism: uncultured Clostridia bacterium (assembly GCA_964632095.1). Lineage (GTDB taxonomy): Bacteria > Acidobacteriota > Aminicenantia > JdFR-78 > JdFR-78 > JdFR-78. The sequence continues at coordinate 6,864 of CAZWBN010000062.1, forward strand.
GAGAAAGAAATTTACTAAGAAACTCTCTAACTTTTGCAATCCCCCTGTCAAGATAAATGGCAGCAATAAGCGCTTCAAAAGCTCCTGCTAAGATTGTTGCTTTTTCTCTCCCTCCACTCAATAATTCTCCTTTTCCAAGGAGGAGACATTCTCCAAGATTTATTTTTTTTGCAAATTCATATAATGAAGAAGTATTTATTATTGCTGATTTTAATTTTGAAAGGTCGCCTTCGGAAAAATCAGGGAAACTCTTATATATGTAATCCGTAACAATAAAATTCAAAATAGCATCTCCCAGAAATTCAAGTTTTTCATTATGTTCGTTCTCGTTTCCTTGATTTTCGTAACTGTATGAACTATGCGTCAGAGCTGTTTTTAAAAGTTCTTTATTCTTGAACTCAAATCCTATTTTTTCTTCCAATGATTTTATTTTCTCCTCTATCATTCAAATCACCTTTCATCCCATACAATCTTTCCATTAACAATTGTCATAACAGGAGTTCCTCTTAATTTCCATCCATGAAAAGGTGTGTTTCGACTTTTTGATTGAAATTTATTTTTATCTACGATTATTTCTTTATGTAAATTTAAAATTGTAATATCTGCATCCCCTCCGATTTGAATTTTTCCTTTATTTTTAAGTCCCAGAATTGAAGCAGGATTAGTAGAAAAAAGCTCCACACATTTTTGAATTGATATAATTCCCTTATTTACAAAATGATGGAGAATAAGGGAAACTGCTGTCTCCAAACCATTTATTCCAAATGGAGCATAATCAAATTCAACATTTTTTTCGTCTTCTGTGTGGGGAGCATGGTCAGTAGCTATAGCATCAATCAATCCATCTCTAAGTGCATCTCTCAATGCTTCAACATCATTCTCGCTTCTAAGAGGAGGATTAACTTTTAAATTTGTATCATAAGTTGCAAGACATGAATCCGTGAGAATTAAATGATGGGGTGTTACTTCTGCACTTACTCTAACGCCCTTTTCTTTTGCTATTCTTAAAAACTCTATAGAGCCCTTTGTGCTTATATGAGCAATATGTAACTTTGCATTTGTTTTCTCAGCTAATATTAAATCTCTTGCAACCATAACCTCTTCCGAAGCTGATGGAATACCAGCTAAACCGAAGAGATATGAATAATAACCTTCATTCATTACACCTTTTTGACTCAATGATTTATCCTCGCAATGGTCAATAATTGGTGTATCCATTAACTTTGAATATTCAAGAGCCCTCCTCATTAAATTGCTATCTGAAACAGGTTGCCCATCATCTGAAAAAGCAATTGCTCCAGCGTCCTTAAGATCCACCATATCCGTGAGTTCCTTTCCTCTCGAACCAATACTCACTGCTGCTATAGGATAAACATTTACTACAGCTTTTCTTTTTGCTTCAGATATAATGTATTCTGTAACACCTCTATTATCATTCACGGGATTTGTATTCGGCATACAACAGATTGTTGTAAAACCTCCTCTTGCTGCTGCTTTTGAACCGGTTTCTATAGTCTCCTTATCCTCTCTTCCCGGTTCCCTTAAATGTACATGCATGTCTATAAAACCTGGAGCTACAATTAGCCGAGTCGCATCTATAACCTTTGCCTGTTTATCTTCAATTTTTGCTTTTACATCCACAATTTTCCCTTTTTCAATTAAAATATCAAGAGTCTCATCGATGCCTGATGAAGGGTCAATTACTCTACCATTTTTAATAAGAATTTTCATTTACTCCCTCCACCTAAAAGAAGATATAAAATAGCCATTCTCACTGCTATTCCATTTTCAACCTGTTTTAAAATAACTGATTTAGAGCTATCTGCTAAATCTGTTGACAGTTCAATTCCCCTGTTTATTGGTCCTGGATGCATAATTATGGCATCCTTCTTTGCATTTTTCATCCTTTGAGGAGTTAAGCTATATAAATTACGATATTCTCTTAAAGAAGGAAAGAAATTTTTTTCCTGTCTTTCAAGTTGAATTCTTAACATCATTATAACATCAGCATCTTTTAGAGCATTATCAAAATTATAATCTATTTCTACTCCAAATTCCTTAAACTCGACAGGAACCAAGGGCGGGGGGCCACTGAGAACAACCTTTGCTCCCATTTTTGTTAAAAGAAAAATATTGGATTTAGCAACCCTGCTATGAAGAATATCTCCAGCAATAACAACCTTTATTTTAGAGAAATCACCCTTTTCCTGTTTTATCGTCAGTGCATCTAAAAGGGCTTGTGTAGGATGTTCGTGGGTGCCATCTCCAGCATTTATTACACAAGACTTACAAAAAGTTGTGAGGAAATACGGAGTTCCTGAAGCAGGATGTCTGATTATTATTGCATCGGGTCTCATTGCTTCAAGATTCAAAATAGTATCCTTTAAAGATTCTCCCTTAGCCACACTGCTTATTGAAGAATTAAAATTTATAATATCAGCACTTAATCTCTTAGCAGCAATTTCAAAAGAACTTCTTGTGCGAGTGCTTGGTTCGTAAAAAAGGTTTATTATAGTTTTTCCTCGTAGAGTTGGAACTTTTTTAATCTCTCTTACAGAAATTTCTCTGAAAGACTCAGCAGTGTCCAGTATTGTTATAATTTCATCTTTATTTAATTCCTTTATTCCTAAAAGATGTTTACGGTTAAAAGCCATTTTTAACCTCTCGGTTAAATTTCTGAAGGTTCTGTTATTAATACCTCATCCTGCCCATCAATCTCTTTAAGATGCACTTTTACAATTTCACGCCTTGAAGTGGGTAAAAATTTTCCAACATAATCTGCTCTTATGGGTAATTCTCGATGCCCTCTGTCAATAAGAACAGCTAACTGTATTGTCTTCGGTCTTCCAAGGTCAATTAAGCTATCCATAGCTGCTCTTACAGTTCTCCCTGTAAAAAGGACATCATCTACAAGAAGAACATCCTTATTTTCCACAGGAAAGTTTATTTCAGTTTTTTTAACAACAGGTTGAGGATGAAGAGCGGAAAAATCGTCTCTATAAAGAGTTATATCAAGTATACCAACTGGAATATTAATTTTCTCAATTTCTTTTATAATTTCTGCAATTCTTTGAGCAAGGTATATTCCCCTTGTCCTAATACCAATTATTACAACATTACCTAAATCTCTGTTTCTCTCCAGAATTTCCATTGTAATTCTGTTAAGAGCTCTTTTGATTTTTCGAGCATCCATAATCTTAGCTTTGATTTTCTCTTCCATGTTTTTGCTCCTTTTACGATTTAGTTTTGGATTTTCTCTCGAAGTTCATTCTTACCTATGAGAATGCATTATCTTTCAAAAAAAGTCAAGCTGATT
>CAZWBN010000063.1:0-10139 GCA_964632095.1 uncultured Clostridia bacterium
AAAAGAATTTCTTTAAAAAACTATTAGATATTTTTTTATCTCTTCCTGATAGAAAGAAAATTATTATTCTTTTTCTATTTTCCTGGCTTATATATGTTGTTTGCGCTGGGATATTAATTTCCAAAGGCATTTATTTTTCTGGTGATGAGCCTCATTATCTTTTGATTACACATAGTCTACTTAAAGATAGGGATATAAATCTTGCGAATAATTATCAAAACAGGGATTACAAAAATTATATACCTCAAAAGATTAAATTAAGACCTCATGGAAGATTTGGAAAGAGAGGTCCTAAATTTATTTACTCTATTCATCTTCCAGGGATTTCTTTTCTTTTAATACCCCTTTATTTTATTGGATTAATTTTAAAAGGAAAAACGATATTGTTTATTCTAAGAGCAGGAATGGGAATTTTTGGGGCATTGCTTGGAATACAGTTTTATTTATTTTCAAAGGAACATTTCAACAATGAAAAAAAAACGATTCTTGTTTGGGCTATTTATTCTTTTACAATCCCGATTTTATTTTACTCAATTCATATTTATCCAGAAATAATAATTGCTCTTTTCTCTCTTTTTATTTTCAGGAAAATTTATTCCAGGAATAAAATTTCTAATAAACAGCTGGTTTTTCTCGGGCTTATTTTATCAACCTTTTTATGGTTTGGTGTCAAGTATAATCTTTTGTTTTTTCTATTCTTAGCCTTAGGTGTTTATTTAATTATAAAAAATCATAAGGCTGGATTCAGAATTATCTACTTCTTAATTTTTCCACTGATCTCCTATTTATTATTTCTATGGTTTTTACATTATTTATATGGCACTTTTACTCCTCTTTCTGTATACGAGGGCCCTATATCATCTCAATATGTCAAGGATTACTATAAAATGGTGTTAACAGATATTCCTCTTTCGCAGAGGATTGAATCATTATTAAATTATTTTCTTGACCAAAGAGATGGTTTATTACTTTATTCACCAATTTACTTTTTTTCTTTTCTTGGTTTTTTTGAACTTCTAAAAAGAAAAAAACAGCTTGTATTTTCGTTGCTGTTTATCTCTCTTCCTTATATATTGGGATATGCTTTTTTAACTCAAAGGGGAGGTTATGCGCCCCAGGCAAGACCTTTAATTGCTGTTTTCTGGGTTATTGGAATTTTTTTAGTAAGTTTTTTTATTTATAATAAGAAAAATTTTTTCAATTTTCTTGCTTATATAGGCACTATTATCAGTATTGTTGTAATTATATTGATTTTGAAAGACCCTCATGCTCTTTATCAACCCACAACTCATGAAATAACAATAAGGGAAGGGAGACTTTTTTTAACAAATTTTAATAATTTACATTTCTCGCTCACTTCTCTTCTTCCGTCCTTTATTAAAGTGGATAATTCTGGATATTTACCCAATTATTTATGGGCTGGATTCCTTTTAATTTTTATAATTTCCTATATTTTTTGGAAAAAAGAATTGTTTCCAAAAAATAATTATTTAATGCATGTAATTTCAATAAATTTACTTATAATTTTTCTATTTTTTGTAAAAATACTCTATCCAAATTTAGTCCTACGAGAACCCCGAATAATAGACAATTTTAATGGAAGAAAAATAGCTTTTTATTCCTTAAGCAGAGAAGCTCAATTTTTACCTCCTTCGACATTTTATCTTAGGAGGACAGGAGAATTTTTATTTTCTTTTACTGTACGGAAACCTTTTGAAAATTTGAAATTCTCTTTTGGGTCTGGAGTAGGAAAATATAAAGTGAGACTCAATTTTTTCGATTTAAAACTATTCGATGGAACATTGTATAGAGAAATAAAAGAAATAAATCTCAATAATATTCCTTCTTATTCTTTCAGGCATTTAAAACTTTATCTCATTAAAATTTATATTAATAAGCTCTCGCCTGAACCAGTTGAAAAGAATCCTTTCTACTTCCACTTTTTTCCTTTCGATGAATGAATTCTGGGATAAGCATCCAGATTAAAATCAAACTCTTTTTTGGATTTATATTTTTCATAGCCTAAGGAAGCAACCATTGCTGCATTATCAGTACAAAGTCTGGGAGAAGGAATGTACAGAGGTATTTTTATTTCATTGCAAAAAGTCTTGAATCTTTCTCTCAGGCGAGTATTTCTCGCAACTCCACCGCATACAATTAGTGAATTAGCCTTATATTTTAAAAGGGCTCTCTTGACATTTTCTATTAAAAAATTGATTATGGCGTCCTGAAAGCTTGCAAGCAAATCAAACATCTGGGGGCTTTCATTATCTATGTTCATTTCTTTTATATATTTTAAAGCTGCTGTTTTAAGTCCACTAAAACTGAAATCAAAACTTTTATCTTTAATTTTTGGTAAAGTGAAAGAAAATTTTTCAGGATTGCCTTTTTTAGATAACTTATCGATTATAGGACCTCCAGGATATCCAAGGTGTAAAAATTTTGCTATTTTATCCAGAGCTTCGCCAGCAGCATCATCTCGGGTTTTCCCTATTAATCTAAAGACAAGTTTCTCTGGAAGATAATAAAGACTTGTATGCCCTCCTGAAACTATAAGTCCAAGGCAGGGAAAAGGTATTTCGCTATTTTCTAAAAAAGCAGCATGAATATGTGCTTCAATATGATTTATGCCGATTATGGGCTTATTAAAATAAAAGGCTAATGACTTTGCAAAAGATAAACCAACTAATAAAGAACCGATTAACCCTGGTCCTTGAGTTACTGCATATAAGTCAATGTCTTCTAATCTAACTTTTGCTTTTCTTAAACTTTCCTCTACAATCAAATCTATTGTCTTTATGTGCTGGCGAGAGGCTAATTCAGGGACTACTCCTCCATAAGGAGAATGAATTTCATCCTGCGAGAGGATTATATTTGACAATATTTCATTGCCATCTTTTAAAACAGCTGCTGAAGTTTCATCACATGATGTTTCAATTCCCAAAATTAACATATTACCTCTCTATTTTTAGTTTTTTAAGGGATTCCGAATAAGGTTCTCTCGCTATCCCCTTCTCAGTTATTATTGCTGTAATAAAAGATGAAGGAGTTACATCAAAAGCTGGATTTTCAACAATAGTTCCTTCTGGGGCAATAGGGAATGAATTTATTTTAAGGACTTCATCCTTGTCTCTTTCTTCAATAGGAATTTTCTCTCCTTTTTCTATTGAAAAATCAATTGTAGAAAGAGGAGCTGCAACATAAAAGGGAATCCCGTGCTCTTTTGCTAAAACAGCAAGAGAGTAGGTTCCTATTTTATTGGCTGTATCTCCATTAGAAGCAATCCTGTCAGCTCCAACAATTACACAGGATATCTTTCCTTGTTTCATTAACCACCCTGCCATGTTGTCTGTAATTAAGATATAAGGGATTCCAGCTTTCTTCAATTCCCAGCATGTGAGTCTTGCACCCTGGAGAAATGGTCGTGTCTCATCAACATATACTTTTATTCTTTTTCCTTCATAGAAAGAAGCTTTTATTATTCCTAGAGCTGTTCCAAATCCTGCAGTAGCCAGTTCTCCAGCATTACAATGGGTTAATATTTTCTCACCATCTTTAATTAATTTTTTCCCGTATTCTCCAATTTTTCTATTAATTTCTATATCCTCTTTTTCAATTGAAAGAGCTTCCTGAATAATCTTTTCCTTAAGATGATTTAAAGATAAATTTTTGTTTTTTTCAAAAACTCTTTCCATTCTCTCTATTGCCCAGAAAAGGTTTCGAGCAGTGGGTCTTGTATTTTTAAAAGCTTTACATATTTCATAAAATTTTTCGATATAATTGGTATTCTTGGATAATTTTGAAAAACCGAGGGCAATGCCAAAGGCTGACGCAACTCCTATTGCTGGAGCACCCCTTATTATCATTTTTTCTATTGCTTCAGCCACCTCTTTGTAATTATGAAATTCCAGATAAACTTCTTCCAGGGGTAATTTTCTCTGGTCAATCATTATAATTTTATTTCCTTCCCATTTTATTGTTGGTAGCATTCTATCTCCTATATTTTTAAAATTTCAAGAAAAGCTTCCTGGGGAATATTGACTTTCCCTATTTTTTTCATTCTTTTCTTTCCTTTTTTCTGTTTTTCAAGTAATTTCATTTTTCTTGTAAAATCTCCTCCATATAATTTAGCAGTTACATCTTTTCTTAATGCCTTGATGACTTCCTTTGCTATTACCCTTTTTCCTATAGCAGCCTGGAGGGTTACTTCAAATAGCTGCCTTGGAATTACTTCTTTTAATTTATTCAATAATGCTTTTGCTTTGTGATATGCTTTATCCTTATGCACAATAATTGATAAAGCATCAACCTTTTGCTTGTTAATTAATAAGTCAATTTTCACGAGAGAAGATTCTTTGTATCCAGAAAATTGGTAGTCTAAAGAAGCATAGCCATGAGATACAGATTTTAATTGATTATAAAAATCAAATATTATTTCATTAAGGGGTAAATCATAGGTGAGTAAGACTCTTTTTGGACCAATATATTCAAGTCCTTTCTGTTCTCCTCTTCTACTCTCAACCAATTTTAATATATTACCAAGATAATTATCAGGAGTAATTATATAAGCAGTAATATATGGCTCTTCAATTTTTTCTATTTTTTCAGGAGAAGGAAAATTACTTGGATTATTTACCTCGATTACTCTTCCATCTTTTGTGTGAATTCTGTACTGAACATTTGGAGCAGTTGAAATTAAATTTAAATCAAATTCTCTCTCCAGCCTTTCCTGAATAATTTCTCTATGCAATAATCCAAGAAAACCACATCTAAAACCAGCTCCAAGCACAGGAGAATTTTCTGGCTCAAATTGGAGGGAAGCATCATTCAAACTCAGTTTCTGAAGGGCATCCCTTAACATTAAATAAGTAGTGCCTTCCACAGGAAATAGGCTGGCAAATACCATTGGTTTAACCTCTCTGAATCCTGGAAATGGAGTTGAAGTTGGATTTTCTTCCTCTGTAATTGTATCTCCTATTCTTGTGTGACTTAATTCCTTTATTCCCGCAATTAAATACCCAACTTCACCTGCTTTTAACATCTGAACTTTCTTAGGTTTTGGGGTTAAAACCCCAATTTCTTCAACCGTATAAGAAGCACCGGTAGACATCAGTTTTATTTTCATATCCGGTTTAATAATTCCATCAATAATTCTAATTAAAACTATTGCGCCCCGATAGGTATCAAACCATGAATCAAAAATCAAAGCTTTTAGAGGAGCATCAATTTTACCTTTTGGGGGAGGTATTCTTTTTATTATGCTTTCTAAAACCTCTTCTACACCTTTACCATGTTTTGCACTAATTAAAAGGATTTCTTCATGATTAAATCCAAGCAAGTTTTTTAATTGTTCCTGAGTTCTTTGAATATCAGCATTGGGAAGGTCAATTTTATTAATTACTGGAATTAAGACGAGATCATTTTCAAGGGCAAGATAGGTGTTTGAAAGAGTTTGTGCCTCCACTCCCTGGGAAGCATCTACTATGAGCAGGGCTCCTTCGCATGCAGCTAAACTTCGCGATACCTCATATGTGAAATCAACATGTCCTGGTGTGTCTATTAAATTAAGAATATATTCGTTATTATCTTTTGCTTTATAAATGAGACGAACAGTATGAGCTTTTATAGTAATTCCCTTTTCCTGTTCAAGCTCCATGCTATCAAGTACTTGTTCTCTCATCTCACGAGGTGGAAGAGCATCGGTTATTTCCAGTAATCTATCCGCAAGTGTGGATTTTCCATGGTCAATATGAGCGATCAAAGCAAAATTTCTGATTTTTTCCATCTTATATCACTTTTTAATATTTTCTGCAGCCCATAGGGCTGAACCAATGACTCCAGCTTTGTTTCCCAAAGAAGCTTTTTTTATTTCACAGCATTCTATAGCTTTTCTGTAAGCTCTTTTTCTTGCTTCTTCCAGCGCAGGTTTTAGAAGAAAGTCTCCTGCTTCCATAACTCCTCCGCCGAGAATAATTTTTTCAGGATTTAAAAAATTAATTATAGAAGCTAATCCAAGACCTAAATAATATCCTGAAATTGAAAATGCTTTTAACGCCTCCTTTTCTCCTGCTTTTGCTCTTTTAAATATTTCTTTTGATGTTAATTTTTCATTCTTTTTTTTCAATCCTTTTAATTTGATATAATTTTCAACGATTTTTGACGAACACACTTCGGTTTCAAGACAACCCCTTCCACCGCATTCACATTTTTCTCCTTCAGGATTTACAATAATGTGCCCCAGTTCACCTGCAAAACCACATTTTCCCTGCCATAATTTACCCCCCATTATTATTCCTGAACCAACCCCGGTTCCTATTGTGAGTAAGACCATACTATGACTGTTTTTTCCTGACCCGATTTTATACTCACCCCATGCTGCTAAATTAGCATCGTTATTGATAAAAAAGGGAATATTTATAAATTCTGAAATTGCCTGATATATTGGATAATCGTCTAAATAGGGAAGATGAGGTGATTGATGAATTAATTTTTTTTCAATGTTATAAATACCTGGAATTCCAAAACCAACTGCTTTGAAATTTTTTGATGTTTTCTTATTAAAGTAATTCCATAATTCTTCAAAGCTCTTAAGGAGGTCCAGAATATTATCGGGAGTAGGTTTTGATGTGTGGAATAGAAGTTTCCCCTTCTCATTTACTATGCCTGCTTTTATTTCAGTTCCTCCCAGATCAAAACCAACAAACAGATTCATTTTAATTTTGAATTGAAATTATACTTTTTTCCCAATTACTGCATAATCAGCAGGAGCAAAAAGGAGTTTATTTAATTTATCAAAATTTTGATTTATTATGGTCGAATCCTCATCCTTTCCGGATATTTCCTGAAGTTTTTCCTCATCCAATGTAGCAAAATATTTTATTTCAACCTCTTCAAAACCAGAAATTTCAAATAGAAATTTTAAAGTTTGAGGATGAATCGGTTTTTGATGGGAAAGGTCAAGAAAAAAAGTATTTATTAAAGAAAACAATGATGTGGGATTTATGGTCTCAAGAACAAGATAGCAGTTTTTCTTCAATTTGAAATACGATTTTCTGATTAATTCTATGAGATATTTAGGAGGAAGATGCTCTATTACCTGTGCGGAGAATATACCTTCCAGTGATTCATCTTCCAGGGATACCAAGTGCTGTAAAATGTCACTTTTTATACATTTCAATCCCTTCTCCCGACATATTTCAATCATTTCATCATTTGAATCCACTCCGTAACTTTCGATATTATTTTCCTTTAAAATCTGAAGAAATTCTCCTCTTCCGCATCCTAAATCCACCACATTTTTTTTATTTAAAAAATAAGGAAGATATCTTTTTTGAGCTCTTAATAAATTTTCTTCATATCCTCTGAACCTGTTTTCAAAACCAGCGTATTTATAATCTCTTAAAGGTTCTATTATCTCCTCTATCTTTTCCGGGGAAAGCTTCTTTTTTTTGAGAGCTGAGAGAAGAGAGTCTAATTTATCCTCAATCAGAAGGAATTTTTTCATAAGTAATTTTACATCCTGGTATTCATTTGTTAATTTATCTATTCGCCATTCCATGCTTTTAAAAATAATACTCACATGATTATTGCTTAAAGCATCCCATTCTTTATCCTTCGCATCTATCAATTTTAAAATTGTAGAGAAAAGCTCTAAAGTAAATAACAGGCTTTCATTTATTTGTCTGAAGGTTTTATCAATAAGAGCTTTATATTCCTTTAAAATTTTTAAGAAAATTAAATAATTTTTTTCGAATTTCCGAGAGAAAATTTTTTTTACAGGAGGACGAGCGCGTTCCAATTCATCAAGCTGATTTTCTAATTGAGCTAATAGATTTTCAGAAGTTTTTAATTGCTCATCAATTAATTTATATTTTTCTTTTAATTCTTCTAAGCCCTTTTGAAATTTCTCTTCTTCTCTTTTTCTCTCGGCTGATAGCCTTTCTAAGATTCGCCTCATTTTTCTTTCTCTTCAGGCTTCTCAGTCTCCTTTTTTTCCTCTTTTGAGCTAATTGACTTTTTAAAGTTTTTTATTCCCTCTCCCATAGCTCTTCCCAGCTCTGGAAGGCGTTTTGCTCCAAAAATGATCACTATAATTAAAAGGATTAGTAAAATTTCCGTTGGTCCAATACTTCCAAACATTTCTACCTCCTTAACTTCAATTAAAAGGTAACTTAGTATGTAAAAAAAGTCAACTTATTAAAAATTTCTCAAGTTGTAATCACTTTCATATTTAGATAAAATACACTTGGAATGAAAATAAGAGTTCGATTTGCACCGAGTCCTACGGGATTTTTACATGTAGGAAATGCACGCACAGCCCTTTTTAACTGGCTTTTTGCTCGCCAGAAAGGAGGTGTATTTATTTTAAGAGTGGAGGATACAGATATAGAGAGGTCTTTGCAGGAATATGAGAATGCTCTTATATCTGACCTCAGATGGCTTGGTCTTGACTGGGACGAGGGACCAGATATTGGTGGAAATTATGGACCATACAGACAGTCAGAGAGACTTGAAATTTATAATGAGTATACAAAGAAATTGCTGGAGGAAGGGAAAGCCTATTATTGTTTTTGCTCCCCTGAAGAATTAGAAGAAGAGAGAAAAAAGGCTCTTGCACAGGGAAAAATGCCAAAATATTCTGGGAAATGCCGTAAAATTGCGCTGGATGAGGCTTTACAGAGAATAAAAAGGGGTGAAAAGGCAGCGGTTAGATTAAAAACACCTGATACCGGAGAAATCAAATTTAATGATTTGGTAAGAGGAGAAGTTGTTTTTTCACTCGAAGGGATTGGGGACCCTGTTTTGGTGAGATCAAATGGTTTGCCCTCATACAATTACGCAGTAGTGATTGATGACCATCTTATGAAAATAACTCATGTGATAAGAGGTGAAGACCATGTATCTAATACCCCAAGACAGCTACTCGTTTATCGTGCCCTTAATTTCCAGCCACCAATTTTTGCTCATCTTTCTATGGTTATGGGAAAAGACAATACAAGATTAAGTAAAAGACACGGAGCAACATCAATTGACCAGTTCAGGGAGGAAGGCTATTTAGCATCAGCATTGATTAATTACCTTGCCCTTCTTGGATGGGCTCCTCCGGAGGGAAGGGAAATTCTTACAAGGGAGGAGTTAATAAATTTATTCGATTTAAATAGAGTCAGTAAATCATCAGCAATTTTTGATTATGAAAAGCTTAACTGGATAAATCGCCAGCACATAAAAAGACTTACCTTAAGAGAAAAAGCAGAAAGAGCGTATCCTTATCTTAGAGAAGCAGGGTATTTACCCGAGAAAATGACTTCCAAACACTGGCAATGGCTTGAAAAGGCTGTTGAGAGTTTAATAACAAATGTAGACCGTTTTCCTCAACTTGTTGATGAGTTTTCGATTTTCTTTGATTTTTCACCTGAAAATATGGACCAGGAAGCAAAAGATATTTTAGAAGCTGAGGAAGGAAAAGAAGTTATAAGACATTTCCGTGATGAATTATCGAAATTAAATAAACTTGACTATGAAACCTTTATTGAAATTGTTGAAAATATAAAGAAGAAGACTGGCTTTAAAGGGAAAAAGCTTTATCATCCTTTGAGAGTTGCTTTAACAGCACGTTCTTCGGGATTAGAATTGAATCAATTTATACCTCTCGTAGAAGAAGGCTTTTCTCTTAATTTTCCAGTAAAAATTAAAAACTGTAAAGAAAGAGTAAATGAGATCATGAAGTATTTATGAAAAGCTCTGCTAATTTTATACTTTCAAATAATAAAATTTGACTTTTGTTAGAAATTATAGTAGAAATTAAATTTAAAGAGGTGAAAAAGTGGCAAACAGATGTGAAATATGTGGAAAAGGACCAATGTTTGGGCATAATATAAGTCATTCCCACAGGGTTACAAAAAGAAGATGGTATCCCAATCTTCAGAGAGTAAAAGCTAATATGAATGGAACAGTTAAGAGAATCTGGGTTTGTACTAAATGTTTGAAGTCTGGGAAAGTTGTTAAAGCTATATAAATTTAGACTCTCTCCACTTCAATAATTTCTTTAAGCTTTTTCAATTCATTAATTATGGAATTTAATTGGTCTATATTTTTAATTTCTAACCAAAGTTTAATTTGAGCTTTTTCATTAGCAAAGG
>CAZWBN010000064.1:0-10104 GCA_964632095.1 uncultured Clostridia bacterium
ATTTGGGAATATAATAACCACAAAAGATATAGAAGCTTATTGTTTTTTTAATAAAGCCAAATTAACAATAGATAACAAAGACAATATTTATGGTGCATTTTTTTATTATCCTGTTATTTTTAAATATACTTCTCAAGGCAGGCTCGGTTTTTATAAAAATCTAAGAAAATCAAAGATCAAAGGTGTATTAGAAATTGATAAATTTGTAAAAGAATCAAATCTTTCATTTGAAACTCCTGAAAATGTAATAAGTGAAGATGGAATATATTCTATTAGATATATTTTTGGAATAGAGGTTATAAAAAATAATCTATTATGTGGAATAAGGAGAAAAATATATATTTTTGATTTGAATGGAAATTATAAAAATAAAGTTATTAAATTATTTATAAAAAATGTTCCCTTCATTCTCCGGGGTTTTGCTTTAGATAGAAAAAATAGGGAATATGTTCTTGGGTATGGACATTTAAAGGATAAATATGAATTAAAATTTATAAAATTTAAAATCCCAAAACTTTAAAAGGAGGTTTTAAAAATGAGAAGTCTGTCAAAAAATAAACATTTGCTGATTGGTTTGAGTATTTTTATAGTTCTAATATTGTTAACGCTTCTTATAGTAAAATATGTGGATGCAATAGAAAGAAAGCACTGTAGAGCATCCCTTATTTGCGAACGAAGCAGAAGAGGATTTCTAATTATTTTTTGTGAGACATTTGGTCATTGTGATAAAGTTTTTTGTGGAGTTGATGGTGGCTCAAGAGAATGCGTTTTATGCCAGTGCATGATTGGCAACGATGTAACCTCCTTTAGCAGATGCTGTCCTTACATTGAAACATAGCTTGTTTTATAAGATGGGGAAACGAAATAAAAAAGGTTATTTATTATATGTTATTTATTTCATGTTTTTTGCCTTTACAAAAATATATAATGCTGAGATTAAGCCTGAATGTAATGAGTTAAAACTCAAATTACAAGAAGACTTAATAATCAAGGAATCAGAAACAGATGAGAATTATATGTTTTATCGAGTTTCAGATATTGGAGTCGACAGTAAAGGAAATATTTATGTTGTAGATAGTGGAAATTGTAGAGTGCAGAAGTTCGATAAAAATGGTAGATATATTAAAACAATTGGAAGAAAAGGACAGGGACCTGGTGAGTTTGAATTTCCAGTTTCTATATTTATTGATACTAAAGATAACATATATGTGAAAGATGGAAGAGAAATTGAGAGATTTGATAAAAATGGAGATTTTGTAGAGAGAATTCCCTGTGATTATTCGACTTTTGACTTTTCAATCCCTCCTTATTTAGGTCTTCGCTTTGTAATCACATCTGAACAAAGAATTTTTATTCCAGTTCTTCAATTTGAGGAAAGCGGAGCATATAACTGTCTTGTAATGCTGGATTTTAAAGGTAAATTGATAAAAGAGATAAATAAATTAATTGAAAGAAATATAAAAATAAAAGGCAAAGGAGGTGGAGGAGTCTTTGGAGGAATTTTGAGTCCGTATGCTCCAAGATTAGTTCTTGCTTCACTAAAAGATAAAATAATCTATGCAAAATCAGATGAATATAGATTATTTGTTCTTGATAAAGAAGGGAATTTAGTTTCAGAAATAAAAAAGCACAAAAAACCAACTCCTATTCCAAAAGAGGATAGAAAATTAAAGGAAAAGATGTATATTCCTGAATACTGTCCATTTTTTACTGATATACTTACAGACGAGAAAGGAAGAATATGGGTAATTAGATTCAAGATTCCTTCCGAAGAAAAAGAAGGATGGAATGTAGATGTTTTTAGTTCAAAGGGCAAATATTTATATTACACAGAGTTACCTTGTTATCCTCATGCGATAAAAAGAGGTTGTATTTATTCTCTTCTTTACTCCAAGGAAACAGGATATATAATGATTAAAAGACTAAAAATTAAAAACTGGAATGAGATAAAATATTAATTCCAATGAAAAACCATTCATTGTAATATAATCCGAGAAGTAACATCACTTGGATGCCAGAGAAAAGTCTTTTTTTTACAAAATTTTTACAATTTTGTGACAATTTTTTACATTTTTTGAATTATATTTATATCTGATGAGAGAAGGAAGCAAGTTAATATTTTTAGTTTTAATTGCAATATTAATCCTGTTTTCTTTTCTCTTAAGCGAAAAGGTCCAGATATTTCCTACCGAACAGCATAAAGTAATAGTAAGACTTATATTAATTGATGTTATTGTTACAGATAAGAATGGTAATTTTGTTACAGATTTGACAAAAGAGGATTTTGAAGTTTATGAAGATGGACAATTAAGACCAATTCATTCTGTTGAACTTATAACTCTTAAATCAAAAGAAGCTCTTCTGAAAAAACTTCCCTCGAAGAAACTGGAAAGAGAGATTAAAGCAAGAAAAAGGTTATATGTGGTTTTTGATTGTATAAATACTGATTATATAACATTAAGGCGGGCAAAGGAAAAGATTATAAATACTTTGAGTAATTTTTTAAAAGAAGGATTTGAAATAAAAATAATTGAAGTAAACTACAGGCTGGGTATTCGTCCTCTGAATGATTTCACATCGGATATAAATATAGTAAAAGATATAGTTTTAAAAGTTGGCCAGAATTTTTTATTATTTGAAAAAAAATCTTATATGAAGCAGAAAGAAAGAATTACTAGAAATAATTTAAATTTAATTCAAAAATTAGATAAGTCTATAAAAATGCAAAATATTATTGATAGTAAGACAGAAAAAATCATAGAGAGTGATTTATTTTACGAAAATGAATTATGGGGAAGAAATTTACTTCAGAAAAGTATAAGTTATTTATTACAGATAATAGGAATGGCAAGAAAAGCTCGTGGCAGAAAGTCTATTCTTTTAATAAGTGGAGGTTTTCCTGTTGTGGGATGGAGAACTCTCGTAAGAATTTTTGATCCATTTAATATTATTCAGAAATCGATTCTTCAAAATTATATCGAAATAATGGATGAAATTATAAGATATGCGAACACGAATCGTATTTCTTTTTACTGTATTGATTTAAGTGGAGTTGAGTCTACTGGCTTGAGCAATTATGCTCTCATTCATCTTGCGGAAGATACAGGAGGAGCATATTTCAAAGGCACTAAGAAATTTGTAAAAAGCGAGGAAGTGATTAAAAGGGATTTGAGTTATTATTATGAAATAGCATATATACCTGCACGAGAAAGAGAAGATGGAAAATTTCATAAGGTAACTGTAAAGGTAAAAAAGAAGGGATTAAGAGTAAAATTTAGGGAAGGATATACAGATTATACAGAAGAAGATATTAAAAAAAGAAATCTTGCGGCAGCGTTTTTTGCCCCATCTTTTTATAGGGATATTAAATTCACCTGTACAATTATAACTCTTCCTCAAAGTAGAAAAAACTTCAGATTTTGGATAAGACTTAATCTCCCTTTAAATCAATTTAAAAAGAAAAGTATTGTTCCTGAAAATATTGCTTTTCTTTTTGGAATTAAAGAACGAGAAGAAGAAAAAGTTCATCTCGGAGAAACAAGAATTAATATAAAGAAGGCTATAACAGAAGGGGCGTCTTATTACTTTGGATATTTTGGTACCTCGGGAATAAAAATAAAACCTGGAGAATATGAGGCATGTGTAGTATTAACATATAAAAAAGAAAATATAGGAGCATGGAGAGGGTGGGTGAAGATTCCTGATCTTCGAGAAGAAAAAAACTCTCGAATTATTAATTTTTTAATTGGAAATCTTATAAATAATAGAACGGGAGGACTACCTTTTACAATTTCCAGAGATGACGGCTCATTGATATTGAGAAAGTATAAATTTATTCCCTACTGGGAAGAAAAAATAAAAAAGGGAAAGAATCTGGCTACATTTATACAGATATTTGTACCCGATAAAAAATTGATTAATGAACCTGAATTTTACATAAGTAATAATTCAAATAGAATGAAGATATTATCAAGATTAATCGAGAAAAATTATAATCGGAAAACAAGATGTTATTCGTATATTTACTTATTACAAATTGAAAAATTTCCTCCGGGAGATTACACCCTTACGATTAGAGTTGCCGATCAATCTTCTAAAGAAATGGAAGAAAAAAGCATAAAAATTAAAATTGGAACCTGATAATTTTCAGATTATATAATTATTTAAAGTGGATAAGGAAGAAAAAATTTCATTTTTTACAATTTTTTTACAATTTTGTGACAACTTTTTACATTTTTTTCTATATAATAGATAAATAGGGAGGGTTACCAGTGAGAAAAATATTATTAATTATAATATTACTAATTCCTTTAATAGTTTCAGGAAAGATTAATAAACAATTTCCTTCAGAGCAACATGAGATAACTGTAAGACTTGTATTAGTTGATGTTACAGTAACTGATAAAAAAGGAAATTTTATTACGGATTTAACCAAAGAAGATTTTGAATTGTATGAGGATGGGAAAAGAGTTCCTATTAATTCAATTGAGCTTATTAGTTTTGGTGAGAGGAGGTTAATTTCTTTAAAGAATGAACAGCAAGAAAAAGTATTACCAAAAACTTTTAAGAAGAAACTTGTGGTTATATTTGATGAAATTAATTCATGGCAAAGGAATCTGAAACGTGGAGCAAGGAAAATTGTAGATGAGCTTGTGGCTTTGGCAAAACTCGGAAATGAAGTCATGATTGCTCTACTTAACGAAAATAGAGGATTAGAAATTGTCCAGCCATTTACAACAGAAGAAGAATTAATAAGAAGAGCGATTGTTAAAGCATCTGGAAGTATTTGGTTGGAAAAGTCTCTTGAGGCTATGAAAATGTATCAGGAAGTTGGAATTGAGGATATTGATGAAATGGCAAAAGTGGAAAGATATGCTGAGAAATTGCAACCTCTTTTAGAACAGGAATATTTATTTTTTGAAAGAAAAAGATTTGAAAAAAGTGTAGGAGGATTATTGACTATTGTAAATATGATAAAAGATGTTCCAGGTAGGAAATCTATTTTACTTATAAGTGATGGTTTACCAGATCTCTCTTCAAAAACTTTGGATAGTATAATTTATGAAACCACAGGTCCAGGCATTAAAAAATATGATTCAAGTCATTTAAATATTAGAAGAGAAATGGGCACGATAAGGGTTTTTGATCCTTTTAATATACTTAAGAAGAAAAAAATCATGAGTTGGGAAGAAATTTTGCGAGAGTTTATTCGTTTTGCTAATACTTATAATATCTCTATTTACACCTTAGACCCTGATACTTTTATAAAATATTTAATTCCTGTTTCTGCTGAATATACTTCTAAAAGGGAAATGAGGGCTCATTTTCTACGCGCTGATAAAAAAATTAGAAAAGTGCAAAATTTAAGATGGCTTTCTGAAGATACAGGTGGAATTTCATTAATAGGGGCAACAAAATATGAAAAATTCTATAATGTTTTAAGCACGAATTTAAATTACTATTATTTACTCAGCTATTATCCACCGAGGGAAAAGCCAGATAATAAATTCCATAAAATAAAAGTAAAGGTTAAACGACCCGGGATAAAGCTTAGATATCGAAAAGGATATATAGATTATTCGAATGAGGAAAGAGAAAAAGTGCTTCTTGTTTCCGCTTATTACAATCCCTTTCTGTTCAAACAACTTCCTTTTGAAGCCGAGTTTATCCCTTTTTATGAAAATACAAAGAAATATGTGCCGTGGATAAACATTGCTCTCCCCCCTAAGAAATTGTTTATTGACAGAGGAATTGAATTTGGCTTCAAAAAATTTAAACTCTATCTTTGGATTAAAGATAAAAAGATGGGAGAAAAAGCTTTTGGAGGCGAGATTAATATTCCTTTTAAAATAGATTCTTCCTTTATGGAAGTTATAAAAAATACAGATTATCTCTGTTTTCATTATAAAGGTCCCAAAATTAACTTAGTTGAGGAAGAATATCATGTAATTTTTGCTTTACAAGATCCTCAAACTAATGAGATTGGCACATGGGAATCTTCATTTTTTCTTCCAGATTTTGAAAAATACGCCAATGAAGCTATTATAAATTGTATACTGGGAGTGGTGACACCTAATCCAGAAAAAGGGGAAAAGTCCTTTTCAATTTCTAAGAAAGATGGTGCATTAGTGTATAACCAAATAAGATTTTTTCCATCGATTACCAATCAATTTCAGCGTATGCAGGATGCATTTATATTCTTGCAAGTTTATCTACCTAAGGGTAAAACCAGTTTTACTCCAAAGTTTAAAATACCAAGAGGAGAAGGATTTTTGAATATACTAGCAGAGCTAATTGCGGAAAAATGGGATAAAAAATCCAAAATATGGAATGGAATTTTTAAGCTTAATTTTAGGAGTTTAGTGGCGAGTAATTACTTGTTAGAAGTGGAAATTTCTTTTCCCGAAAGTGGCAAAATACTAAAAAAAGAAATAAAATTCACAAAACTATTATACTGACCTTCCAAATTTATATATTTCTCTTTTTAGGTTAAGGAGAACTTTATTAAAATTCCTAGAATGCTCAGTAACATTAGGGAGACGGAACCTCCGTCGTTTTCTCCTATGGTGTATGATTTGCTTATCTTCTGAATTCTTGTCTCATAATTAAAAGAATTTATATGTATCTTCTCTGTCAAAAAATTGTCCAAAGGTGGTATGAGACCTTTATTAATGACCTAAAGAAAATCGGAGATGCAGAAATTGATTTCCGTTTTCCGATTTTCAGCTTTTCATTTCATCTTTTACATTTCACATTTCTTATTTATCTTTCTTAGGATAAGGCGGTGGTGGAGGTAATTCCTTCTCTTTTGTTTTCAACTCTTCAAGAATAACTTCAATAGCCTTATTCAACTGTTCATCTATTCCAGCATATTCTTTCGCTGGGTCGTTATCAACATAGATATCAGGTTCAACGCCATGTCCTTCGATAATCCATTTCTTCCCTTCTGTATCATAAACAGCGAATTCAGGTTTCATTAAATATCCACCATCAACAAGTGGCAAAGTGCCTCTGATACCAACAACACCTCCCCATGTCCGTTTTCCAATTAATTTTCCAAGTTTATATTTCTTAAATCTATAAGGAAAAATATCTCCATCAGAGGCTGAAAATTCATCAATTAAACATACCTTTGGACCGAGTATCAGAGCTTCTGGGTCAGGACTCGGCACAGTATTCCTTGCAATTCCAATCATTGCAATTTCTCTTCTCAGACGCTCAATTATCATTGGAGAAACATTTCCTCCTCCATTACCACGCACATCTATAATTAAAGCCTTTTTTCTCAACTGAGGATAAAAATACTTAACAAATTCATTGAGTCCCCTTCTTCCCATATCTGGAATATGAATATAACCCACTTTTCCATTTGTAGCCTTGTTAACCTTTTCAATATTTTTCTGAACCCAGTTATAGTAATAAAGATCCTGCTCGCTCTCGATTGGAACAACCACAACCTCTCTTGCACCTTTTTCTGTCGGTTTGCTATTTACTTTTAGCTTAACCTGCTTCCCAACTGTATTAACCAGAGCTTTATACATATCTTTCATTTTATTTGTTGGCTTTCCATTAATTGCAATCAAATATTCTCCTTCTTTTACATTAACACCAACTTCGGTTAAAGGTGAACGTAATCTTCTGCTCCAGTTTTGCCCCTTCAAGATTTTCACAATTTTGTAATATCCAGTTTTCTGATCTCTTTCAAATTGAGCACCGAGCATACCAACTTTAATTCTTTTAACCTTTGGAACATCCCCTCCGCCTACATAAGTGTGCCCAACATTTAACTCTCCAATCATTTCTCCTATAACATAGGTCAAATCAGCACGATGATTAACTGCTTTTGCAAGAGGTTCATATCTTCGTCTCATTTCCTCCCAATCCACTCCATGCATATTCGGGTCATAGAAGAAGTATTTCATATGACGCCAGCACTCATTGAAAATCTGATTCCACTCTTCCTTGCGATTTAACTTCATCTCCATATGAGAAAGGTCGAGTTTTTCTTTTATTTTTATTGGAGAAACAGGTAAATCTATTATTGCATAGTCTTTTCCTTTCCTTATAATCATTTTCTTCTTATCAGGAGAAATCTCATATCCATTAATATTTCCAAGATTTGTCTCTTTTTGTGCCTTCAGGTCATACATCATCAAATATGACTTCCTTTCCAAGTCCTTTCTTTTCATGTAATAAATCCTATCTCCAACTGATGTGATATGCCAGTAATTAGCGGTCTCGATTGGAAGCGCAATAATTCTGTCTTTCAGTCCAACAGGGTCAATTTTAACCTCTACCCCTTCCTTTTTCTCTTTTGCTTTTTTCTCTTTACCTTTATTGGGTTTACTTTCTGGTGACTTTTTCTCCTTTTCTTTTATTTCAACCTCATCACTTTTTGGTTCAAAAGGAGATTTTATATCAGGTCTCAATGTTACAAAATAAATTTTTGCCATCGTAAGATAAGCATAATTCCATTCAACTCGGCTATATATTGGATTAAAGTCTCTATCTGAAACAAAGAAAAGATATTTTCCATCCGAGCTGAAGCAAGGAGAATATGAAGAGTACCATCCTTCTGTTACTGCGTAGGTTTTTTCTGTATCTAAGTTATATATATAAATTTTCCTCATCCCTTTAACTTCTGGTTTAGTATAAGCAATCCATTTACTATCAGGAGACCAGCAATACTGACGAATTTCCCAGATATCAGCTTTTGCTACCTGTTTTACTTTTTTAGTTTCTATATCAACATAATTTAATCTAAGTTTTTTATCACTCCACATAATCTTTTTACTATCTGGAGACCAAATAATTTCATATTTGTATGTATCTGCATTATAAGTAAGCTGAATAGGTTCACCTGACCCATCCTGGCGCATAATATAAATTTCACCTGTTCCGCTTTTATCTGAAATAAATGCAATCCATTTTCCGTCAGGTGACCATCTTGGATTCCTTTCATGAACACCCGAAGTATTTGTTAAGTTTCTGGTATTTCCATATTTAACTGGAACTGTAAATATCTCACCTCTTGCACCAAAAAGTGCTCTTTTCCCTCCTGGAGAAACATAGAAGGTTGTAATATAATCCTTTACATTTATTATCTTATCTCTTCCAGTAACCATGTCATCAGCGATAAAAATTGGCACCTTGGAAACTTTTTCTGTTTTTAAGTCGAAGCGGTAAATGTATCCACCGTATTCAAAAACTATTGCATCTGGACCCAGAGATGGAAATTTGATGTCATATTCTGTGAAATTTGTAAGCTTCCGGGTCTGTTTTGTCTTGAGGTCATATACATATAGATTCATTCTCTTATTTTCGTCTCTATCAGAAAGGAAGTAAATTTTGTCTCCGCTCCACATTGGAATAATATCCTGTGCTGGGTTATTGGTAATATTTGTTACTTTTTTAGTTTCAAAATCATAAATCCATATATCATCTGCCATTCCACCCCTGTATCTTTTCCATGTTCTGAATTCACGAAATATGCGATTGTAAGCAAGCTTTTTATCATCTGGAGAAAAGGAACAGAATCCTCCTCTTGGTAGAGGTAACTGAACAGGAGTTCCACCATCACAGGGAACAAGGTAAAGTTGTCCGTTGAAACTATTCCACTCTCTCATTCGTGAACGAAAAACAATGTGTTTATTGTCATGCTTCCATCCCATTACAATGTTGTTTGGACCCATTCTATCCGCAACATCGTCCCTGCTTAAAACAGGTGTATAGGTAACTCTTTTTGGAATACCTCCTTCGCTTGGCATTACATAAACTTCTCGATTTCCGTCATATTCTCCTGTAAAAGCAATCATCTTTCCATCAGGAGAAAAGCGGGCAAACATCTCATAACCTTCATGACTTGTAAGTTTTCTTGCTATTCCACCTCTTGCTGAAACAGTGTATAAGTCTCCAGCATAGGTAAAAACTATTTGGTCCTTATAAATTGCTGGAAAACGAAGAACTCTGACTTCTTGAGGAGCAAAAACAATCCCATAACATAAAATAAATGTCAGAATAAAAACAAATATGCTTTTTAATTTCATACTCCCTCCTAGATAGAAATGTGGTATTTAAATTTTTTAAAAGATTTGATAAAAGAGA
>CAZWBN010000065.1:0-10044 GCA_964632095.1 uncultured Clostridia bacterium
TAATACGGTAAAATAATCTTACTTGAAAATAGAGGAATAGTCAAATTTTCTCCCCGCATCTGGGACATCTTTTCGCTTTGGGTGGAAGAGGCTGTCTGCAATTCCAGCACAATTCATCTTTCCTTCTCTCTCTCGCTCTTATTCTCTCCCTGATGCTTTCAAGCTCTAAATCATAGTCTGGTTTTTCCTTATATTTCTCTATTTCTCTAACTATATGGGATGCTTTTTTAAATCTATTTTCTATTTTTACTTCAAGACATTTCATAATTATATCATTTATCTCTTTTGGGATACTTGAATTTTTCAATTTAGGAGGCGTTATCTCTCCCTTTTCAGCCTTTTCCAGTATTTTAAAGGGATCTGAATCATAAATTGGAGGACGTCCTACCAGCATTTCATAAAATATACATCCAATTGAATAAATATCAGAGGCATAAGTTGCCTTTCCCTTAAATTGTTCAGGAGCCATATAAGGAGGAGACCCGATACGGGTTGAAGCATATTGAATGTTTTCAAGCCATGTAGATGTTCCAAAATCTGTTATTTTCAAAATTCCTTTTTCAGAAATAATAATATTTGAGGGTCTCAAATCCCTGTGAATTATTTTATGGTTATGAGCATGGTCCACAGCAAAGCAAATCTGTTTTATATAATCAATAGCTGTCTTTAAATCAAGAGTCTTCTCTCTTTCAAGGATTTTTTCCAGCGTCTCACCCTTAACATATTCCATTACCATAAAAAAAATAGAACCCTGTTTTTCTGCTGTTATTAACTGAACCACATTTGGATGATTCAATACAGCCTGAAGACGAGGCTCTTTCAATAATTTAAATAAATCCTTGGATTGCTTATGAGGGATTTTAAGAGCAACTTTTTTGTTTAACCATGTATCTCTTGCTAAATATACAGTGCCGAAACCTCCACTTCCAAGAGCTCTTATTATTTCATATTTACCGATTTTCTCGCCTTTTAAAAACATATTAATGTTTCCAGAAATGGATTATTATACCAAGAGCACAAATAGCTGCTGTTTCTGAGCGAAGAATTTTCTCTCCTAAACTAACAGGTTGAAAGCCTGATTCAATTAGCATTTTTTCCTCTTCTCTATCCCATCCTCCCTCTGGTCCTATCAGTATTAAAACTTTAGCTGGAATATTATCCAAGGAATTAATCACAATATTTTTTAACAATTCCCCTTCTCTTTCATTTAAAAATAATTTTTTTTCTGCATTTATTTTAGGAAGATTCTCCAATTTTATAGGAAGGACAATTTTAGGGATAAATACTCCTCCGGATTGTTTCAACGCCTCAATTGTTATCCTTCTCCATCTCTTTAAACGCTGGTTTAAAATTTCCTCCTCCGGAAGACTTCTTGAGCGTTTTGAAACCACTGGTATTATCTCATCTATACCTAACTCAGTTGATTTCTGCACAATCAATTCCATTAAAGAAGGTTTAATAAGAGCCTGTGCCAGAATTACTTTAATCTGGGAAGGTTCTTTCTCTCTGATCTCTAAAATTGAAATTATTGTTTCTTTTTTTTTTACTTCTTCAACCTTTCCAAGATAACTTTTTCCATCTTCATCAAAAAGCCATATCTTCTCATTCTCTTTTATTCTTAATACATTACTTAAATGATGATGCTCTCTTCCTCTTAAGACGGCTTTTTTACCAAAAATTTGATTTTTTTCAATAAAAAAACGATTTGCTGTCATTATTAAC
This sequence comes from uncultured Clostridia bacterium, assembly GCA_964632095.1. GTDB lineage: Bacteria > Acidobacteriota > Aminicenantia > JdFR-78 > JdFR-78 > JdFR-78. The sequence goes on from CAZWBN010000065.1 coordinate 1,723, forward strand.
TAAAAAATTTCTTTGTTTTTTGAAAAATACTGTTTTCTTCAATATCTAAATCCTCACCTCTCAAGAAAGCAAAATTCTTAAGCAATTCTTTCTCCTCTTTTGATAAATTCCTTGGTATGATAACTTTAATCTTTACATATAAGTCGCCTCTCCGATGCCCTTCCAAACTTCTCATGCCTTTACCCTTTATTCTAAAAACATCTCCTGGCTGAGTTCCTCCAGGAATTTTTATTTTTTCCTCTCCATCCAGAGTTTGAATTTTTATTGTTCCACCTAATGCTGCTTTCACCATTGAAATTTCTTTTTCACAATAAAGGTCATCGCCTTTGCGAGAAAAAATTTCGTGCTTTTTAATTCTAATGGTAATATACAAATCTCCTCTGCCACCATGCAGGTCTCCTACTTCTCCCTCTCCTCTAAGTTTTAATTTTGTTCCATTATCAACTCCTGGTGGTATTTTTACCTTCAGTTTTTCTTTCCTTTTTATTCTCCCGCTACCCCCGCATTCAGAACATGGATATTCTATTATCTCGCCCGTGCCCTGACAATGTGAACATGTTCTTGAAAAAGTAAAAAAACCCTGATGATAACGGATTTCTCCCATCCCTCCGCATGCAGGACAAGAAACTTTGCGTGTTCCAGGTTTCAAACCCGTACCCTGGCATTCTGGGCAAAAATCAGCTCGAATCAGGGTTACTTCTTTTGTGGTTCCAGAATATGCTTCTTCTAAAGTAATTTCGAGTTCCAACCATAAATCCCTTCCTCTTTGGGGTCTGTATCTTCTTCTTGTCCTTCGTCCAAAAAAATCAAAGCCAAAATCTCCAAAAATATCGCCCAAAATATCCTCAAATTCTCGAAAAATAGAAGAATCAAAACCACTGAAACCTGTAAAACCTTCTCCCCTTAGACCACTCACTCCATACTGGTCATAAATCCTTCTCTTTTCCGGGTCTATTAAGACACTGTAAGCTTCTGCTGCTTCTTTAAACTTTTCTTCAGCCTCTTTATCTCCGGGATTGCGGTCAGGATGATATTTTAAAGCTAATCTTCTATAGGCTTTTTTAATCTCCTCCGGGGTAGCATTTCTACTTACTCCCAGAATTTTATAATAATCCTTTTCACTCATCCTTTATCTCTTCTATACCTTCTATTCCTTTACCCTCTAAAAATTTTAATCTATCTTCCATTCTTGAAGTAACTAAACTCATATATTTCTCTAATATTTTACTATATCTTCGGATTTCTTCAAGATTATCGCTTTCTAATATGTCCTCGTTCTTTAATATTTCTTTAATCTCCGTTTTTGCTTTCTCATCAAGTCCTAACTCGTCTTTATATTGAAAGAATGAAAATTTAAGAGTAAAGATTTGCTGTTCGAGTTTCTTTTTTATTTTACGAAGTTCAATCTCTTCCTTATCCTTTTCTGAATATTCCTCAGCTTCTTTTATTATTTTTTCAATCTCTTCTTGACTTAATCCAGTTGAAGGATAAACTTTTATCTTCTGTTCCTTACCAGTAGCCATATCCTTTGCTGAAACCTGTACTATTCCATTGGCATCTATTTCAAAAGTTACTTCAATCTGAGGAACTCCAGCAGGAGCTGGCTCTATTCCAACAAGCTCGAACATGCCAAGGGATTTATTTGCAGATGCAATTTCTCTTTCTCCCTGCAAAACATGGATTCTAACTTTAGTCTGATTATCCTCAACAGTTGTAAAAATTTTTGATTTCTTTGTTGGTATAGTAGTATTTCTTTCAATAATTTTAGTAAAAGTGTCATTCTCTGTTTCAACACCCAAGGAAAGAGGAGTCACATCTAAAAGGATAAAATCCTTTATTAATCCTTTTGCTATTCCTGATTGAATAGCAGCACCAAGAGCAACTACCGATTCAGGATTAATCCCTACACTTAAAGGTTTATTAAAATAGTCGGAAACAACTTTTCTAACAAGAGGCATTTTTGTTTGCCCCCCAACCATAACTACATAATCAATATCTTCTGGTTTTAATGATGCATCTTTTAAAGCCTGTTCTATATATGGAATGGTTTCGTGGATCAAATCCTCTGTCAATCTTTCCAATTTTTCTCTGGTGAGAACTTTATTAAGGTGTTTTGAACCATTCTCATCAGAATATATAAAAGGCAGACTTATCTCAGTTTCCAAAACATAGGAAAGGTCTTTCTTAGCCTTCTCTGAAGCTTCCTTTAATCTTTGAAGTGCCATTTTATCTTGACTTAAATCAATTCCATTCTCTTTTTTGAATTCATCAATTAACCAGTCCATAATTCTTGCATCAAAATCATTTCCTCCAAGAAAAGTATTGCCATTAGTGGACAAAACATTAAATACTCCTTCCCTCACTTCAAGAATTGATATATCAAAAGTGCCCCCTCCTAAATCATAAACCGCTATAAATCCTTCCTTTTTCTTATCCAGACCATAAGCTAAACATGCAGCAGTAGGCTCATTAATTACCCTTAAAACATCCAATCCTGCTATTGTAGCTGCATTTTTAGTCGCCTGTCTTTGCCCATCATCAAAATGCGCAGGAACAGTAATAACTACTTCCTTTACTTTTGAGCCAAGATATGATTCAGCACACTCTTTTAAATATTTCAAAATAAATGCTGAAATTTCCTCTGGACTGTACTCCTTATCCTGAATTAAGATTCTTACATCACCATTTGAAGCCTCTTTTAATTGAAAAGGAACTCTCTTTTTCATCTCCTGAACTTCAGGAGAATTATATTTTTTACCAATTAATCTTTTAACCGAATAAACTGTATTCTCGGGATTAGTTAGAATCTGCCGATAGGCAATATTTCCAACTAATTTTTCTCCGGATGAAAGAAATGCCACAATGGAAGGAGTGGTTGAAGTTCCTTCTAAATTTGGGATGATGACGGGATTTTTTCCTTCTAAATATGCTATGCATGAAAAAGTAGTCCCTAAATCAATTCCAATAACTTTTTCCACCTTGTTTTATTTTTCCTTCTTTTTTGGGATAATAACCTTAACCAAAGATGGTCTGAGGAGTCTATTGAATAAAAGATAACCTTTTTGAAATTCTTCTCCAATTATAGCAGTTTCCACCTCATCTGATTCTTCTTTTTCCAAAGCCTGGTGATATCTCGGGTCAAATTCTTTGTTCTTAGCTTCTATGGGCTTTACCCCTGCTTTAAGTAATATATCCAGTAATTGCTTATATATAAGTTCTACCCCCTTCCTGAATCCCTCACCATTCTCAGGAGATGGATTTGAAAGAGCTCTTTCAAAATTGTCAACAACATTTAACAGTTCTCTTAAGAATTCACTCAATGCATATTGATAATACTCATTTTTTTCTCTCTCAACCCTCTTTCTTAGATTATCAAATTCAGCTAATTTTCTTAAATATTTATCATTTAACTCTTTATTTTCCTTTTTTAATTTATTTATTTCTTTCCTTTTTTCGGATAATTTCTTTTTCAGCTCCTCTATTTTTTCTTCCGGAGTTTTTTCTATCTTTGTCTTCTTCGCTTTTTTCTCTTCTCCTGCCTGTACATTTATCTGGTCTTTCATAATTCAAACCTCCTCTAATGGACTTTGCTTATGACTCTGGTAAGAGATTTAGCAGTATAATCAACTAAATTTATAACTTCCTTGTATGGCATTCTCTTTGGACCTAAAATACCCAAAGAACCGAGGCTCTGATTCTGAAATCTATAATTAGAAATAATTAAAGTACACCCTGAAAAGAACGGCAAATCAATTTCAGACCCTATAATTACTCTTACTCCTTCTGAATTTATAAAATTGGTAAGCAATTTAATCAATTTTGCTTTTTTTTCTAAATTTTCGAATAATAATTTAAGCTCATCCATTTTGGAGAACTCGGGTTTTGCCAGAAGATTTGCCTGCCCTTCCAGAAAAATCTTATCCCTTTTCTTCTCAAAGCTAAAGTAATTTTTAAGAAGATTTATAATCTTTTTTATTAATCTATCAAGAAGAGCCCTTTCCTGAGGAATAATTTTTAAAAGATAATCCCTCACATAAGATAGGTTTTTACCAGCAAAATTTTTATTCAAATATTCAGAGGCTAAATCAAGCTCATTCTGAGTAAAAGTAATTTGAGCATTTATTGTATCCGTGACAGTAAAGTTAGAAGTTGTTATCATAATAAGCATTATTCTGTTCTCACTGAGTTTAAGAAATTTTACTCTCTTGAAATTTATTTTTGATATTCTTGGATAAAGCACAATTCCGAGATTATTTGAAAAATCCGATAAGAATCTGGAGGTTTTTTCTAAAAGAGAATCAAGGTCAGCTTCCTTTCCAAAGAAATCTTTTGAAGCGAATTTATGTTCATTTTTAAACAGGGGAATTTCATCCAGCAACTTGCTTATATAAAATTTTAAACCCAAATCAGTCGGAATCCTTCCAGCAGATGTATGAGGTTGATAAAGGTAACCTTCCTCATCAAGTTTAGCCATAATATTCCTTATTGTCGCGGAACTTATTTTATATCCTAATTTCTCTGCAATGAGTTTTGAGCTTATTGGAAGACCTGATTTAATATAATTTTCTACTATTAATTTAAGTATTAGATTTTCTCTTTCTTTTTTTAAAGTTTTTTTCATTTCCAAATTGAGCTTTCATATATTATATAGCATTATAGAGAGATAATTTCAACTTGTGAAATGTTACGGATTGTTTTAAAATACTATAATCTGTTATAATAAATTACTCTCCATGTTATTATTCAAGGAAGAATTAAAAAAATTTATTATCTCAAAATTAAGAAATAAATATCCGATTGATCCACAGTCAATAAAATTTAATTATCCACCAGAGCAAAAATTTGGTGATTTAGCTCTTACTCTCTGTTTTGAATTAGCTAAAAGACTGAAAAAAAATCCAAGAGAATTAGCCAGTGAAATTGTAAATCAACTTGGAGATATTCCATCTATTGAAAAAATAGAAATTGCTGGAGGAGGCTATATTAATTTCTTTATCAGAAAGAAAGATTTTTTTCTGAATCAATTAAAAAATTTACATAGAAAATTTCTTAAGCCGGAACAGAGAAAAATTATCGTGGAACATACAAATATAAATCCAAATAAAGCAGCACACATAGGTCATCTAAGAAATGCTTGTCTTGGAGATACCTTAGTCAGATGCCTGAGATATAAAGGGGAAAAAGTTGAGGTACAGAATTATATAGACGATACAGGTGTCCAGGTGGGAGATGTTGTATTTGGTTTTCTGGAATTAGAGAGAAAATCTCTGGAAGATATTAAAAATATTAATGAAAAATTTGATTATTATTGCTGGGATTTATATACAAAAGTCACCAGATATTTTGAAGAAAATCCTGAAGCACAAAAGAAAAGAGCTTATATATTAAAAAGAATTGAAGAAGGTGAAAATCCTGAAGCTGAAATTGCAGAACATATTTCCAATAGAATAGTTAAAGCGCATTTGAATACAATGAGAAGAATTGGAGTTACATATGATTTGCTTCCTCGTGAAAGTGATATATTGAGATTAAAATTCTGGGAAAAAGCTTTTAATCTTTTAAAAGAAAGGAAAGCTATACAATTTGCCACAGAGGGAGTAAATAAAGGGTGCTGGGTAATGAGATTTGAAGATGAGCCAGAAAAGGAAAAAATAATCGTTCGTTCAAATGGGACAGTCACCTATGTGGGGAAAGATATAGCCTATCAATTATGGAAATTTGGATTACTGGGAAGGGACTTTTATTATAAAATTTTTGAAAAAAATAATGGTCAATTAATCTGGATGACCGCTTCTGAAAATGGAAAAAATAAGAATATTGAATTCGGAAGAGCAAGCAAAGTATATAATGTGATTGATGTAAGGCAATCATATCTTCAGAAAATTGTGGCTCAGAGTTTAAAATTACTCGGTTATGAAGAGGAAGCCAAAAATTCAATACACTTCTCCTACGAGATGGTTGCTCTATCCAGAAAATCTCTGGAGGAATTTGGTTTAAAAATTTCATCCGAGGAAAAGAAGAAATCCTTTTTGGAAATATCTGGAAGAAAAGGTTTGGGAATAAAAGCTGATGATCTTCTGGATAAATTAGAAGAGAAAGCTTTAGAAGAAGTTAAAAAGAGAAATCCTGACCTGAATTTAAATCAGAAAATTTCTATTGCAAGAAAAATAATGGTTGGAGCTCTTCGATATTTTATGCTTAAATATGCAAGAAATTCCATTATTGTATTTGATTTTGATGAAGTTTTGAATTTTGAAGGTGAAACCGGCCCTTACTTACAATACAGCTTGGTAAGAGCTAATAGTATTTTTCGAAAATTGGAAGAAAAAGGAATTTTTTCTCAAGAAAAAATTAATAACTTAATTGAGGAAGGCTTTTCCCTTGATAAACTTTCTGCACAGGAATTATCTGATTTCTGGTCTCTAATTCTTTATGCTTCCACTTTTGAAGAAGAAGTAATGCATGTCATAGATAGTCTTGAATTTTCCTGTTTAGCAAAATTTGCTTTTAATCTATCTCAAAAATTTAACTCATATTATCATCAGTATCAAATTTTAAGAGAGGAAAATAGAGAATTACAGAAAATAAGAATTTTAACTGTTTATTATGTTAAGGAAATTCTTAAAAAAGCTCTTAACTTAATGGGAATACCTCAACCGGAAATTATGTAACATGGAGGTATGCAATGATTGAAGTTGAAAATCTCACTAAAAAATACGGTGAATTAATAGCTGTAAAAAACCTTAGTTTCAAAGTTGAAGAAGGAAAAATATGGGGATTTCTTGGGCCAAATGGAGCGGGAAAAACAACTACAATGAGGATATTGACTGGATATCTACCTGCGACAGAGGGAAAGGCATTTGTTGGTGGATTTGATGTTTTTGAAAAACCGATGGAGGTGAAAAAGATAACCGGATATTTACCGGAAAACCTTCCCCTTTACCCTGAAATGACAGTTTACTCATATCTGAATTTTGTTGCTCAGATCAAAGGAGTTCCTTCTAAGAAAAAAAAAGAGAGAATTGAAATAGCAATAGAAAAAAGCGGATTGAAAGAGGTCAGAAACAGACTAATAAGAAATCTTTCCAGAGGATATAAACAGAGGGTTGGGATTGCACAGGCTTTAATTCACGACCCAAAAGTTCTAATTCTGGACGAGCCGACAATGGGATTGGACCCTGCACAGATAGTCGAAATCAGGCAATTAATAAAATCTTTAAAAGGAGAACACACCATCATTTTATCAACTCATATTCTTGCTGAGGTAACTCAGGTATGTGATGGTGTGGTTATTATTAATGAGGGTAAACTTATGGCTTCAGGCTCCTTGGAAGAACTTGCGAGTTCTTTTGCTGATAAAGAAGGAATTTCAATTAAATTAAAGAAAACAGGAGAGGAAGTCATAAATGGCATTAGGGAAATTAATGGTGTGGAAAATGTAGTCCAAAAAAATGGAGAGATAGAAATAGAATGGAAAAAGGGTATTGATTTACGAGATGAGATTGTAAAGAAAATTCTTGAGAAAAACTGGGGTCTTCTGGAAATGAAACCATTAACTTTGAGCCTTGAGGAACTTTATTTAAAAGTTATCTCAGGGAGATAAAAAATGAGAAACATATGGGCAATCTATGTTAAAGAATTAAAATCATATTTTACTTCACCAATGGCTTATGCTGTAATTGCTATTTTCACTTTAATTTCAGGGTTTTTCTTTTATAGTCTGATCTGGTGGTTTAACAGCCAGTCCCTGTATTATTCATCCAATCCTTATTGGGCTTCTCAGTTGAACATTAATCAGATGGTTTACTCTCCACTTTTTGGAAATATGAGCATAGTGCTATTGCTAATGCTTCCTGTTCTAACCATGAGATTATTTGCTGAAGAAAAGAAAATGGGAACAGAAGAATTGCTATATACTTCTCCAGTCACGGTTAACCAGATAATTCTCGGAAAATATTTTGCAGCCCTCACTGTTGTATTGGTAATGCTTGGGGTAACTGGAATTTATTCAATTTTCACTTTTATATATGGAAATCCAGAGCTCAATCCTATTTTAACAGGCTATCTCGGATTATTTCTTTTGGGAGCTGCATTTGTTTCAATTGGAATCTTTTTCTCTTCATTAACAGAAAATCAGATTGTTGCTGCAGTTCTCTCATTTGGTGCTTTACTTCTTCTTTGGATAATAAACTGGTTATCATCAGCAAGCGGTCCGACCTGGAGGGAAATACTGGAGTATCTTTCCTTTTTCCGTCATTTTGACGAATTAACAAGGGGAGTTCTCGATACAACCGACATATTTTATTACATAAGTTTTTCCTT
>CAZWBN010000066.1:0-6581 GCA_964632095.1 uncultured Clostridia bacterium
ATAAAGGGGAAGGTTATTACTATAGACGGAAGACCTTTAGAAGGAGCATATGTTTTTTACCTTTCTAAGAAAGCTGTTACAGATGAAAAAGGATGTTTTTCTCTTGAGATTGAAGAAAAAAAGAAAATTCGCTTAACAGTGACTCATGAAGAATATGTGGGAAAAGAGATTATTTTAACTTCTAAGGATTATTTAAGAGAAATTATTATTACGCTTGTTCCCTATATAAGACAGAGTGAAGAAGTTGTAGTAACGGCAATGCGTTATCCTGAACCTTTAACTCATGTGCCCGCAGCAGAGACTGTGATTACAGGCGAAAATATTAATGAAAAAATGTGCCCGAACATTGCGGAAGTCATTTCCGATTATCCAGGAGTCTCTAATATAGGGATAGGGGGATTCAATAAAGTACCGAGCATTAGGGGATTGGCTCGAAGAAGAGTATTAATCCTGATAGATAATGCAAGAATCTGGAGTGATAGAAGAACAGGCCCTGATGCTTCTTTTATGAATCCTTATGATATAGAAAAAATTGAAATTTTAAGAAGTCCTTCGTCAGTATTTTATGGTTCTGATGCAATAGGAGGGGTTATCCATATATTGACGAGAGAGAATTTTTTAAAGAATTTTGAAGGACGTATTTACTTAAATTTTAATACCAATAACAAAGAAAAAAAAGCAGGAATATCCCTTAGTAAAAAATTAAAAAATTTTGATTTTTATCTGTCCTTTCAAGGAAGAGATGCTGAAAATTATTATGCTCCCTCTGGCGAGATATTAATGTCTCATTTTTCATCCGCGAATTTAACATTTAAAGCTCTATATAAATCCAAGAACAGAAATATTAGTTTAAGTTATTTAGGAGAAGTCGGACATAATATTGGAAAACCAAAGATAAATAGTTTAGTCAAGCCAACATGGTATCCAAATGAAAGACAGAATTTAATAAATTTTCATTGGGAGGAGAAAAATTTTATTTTTGGGGGAGATTTCTCTCTTAGAGCGTATCTCAATCCTAATTTCCGAGAGACAAAAAAAGAAAAGATTTCTACTTTTAAAGAAAAAGAATCTTTTGCTGTAAATAAGAGTAATGATTATGGCTTTCAAATTACATACAGTAAAAAAATTAATAAAAATTTGAGATTGACGGGCGGAATGGATGTCTTCGGGAGGGCAAATGTAGAAGCAAGAAATGAGGATACTTATTATGATGAGTCCGGGAAAATTATAAAGTCAAGAATTCAATATCCAATCAAAGATGGATGGAGAAATGATTTTGGAATATTTATCTCCGCAGATTACTTTGGAATTAAAAATTTAGATTTGGTGGGAGGTTTGAGATTGGATTTTCTATATACTAGGGTCACGGATGTCTCTCAGCCGATAAAATCAGAAAGCACACAGCATACATGGACTGGATTTTTGGGCGCCTCATGGAATCTTCCATATGGTTTTGTTCTTTTTGGGAATCTTTCGCGTGCTTATCGTTTTCCAAGTTTAAATGAGTTATTTTATACCGGAATTACGGGACGGGGCTATATTATTGGGAATCCTGGGTTAAATCCTGAGATAAGTTTAAATATTGATACTGGAATAAAATTTATACGAAAAAGAATTTTTACAGGATTATATTTCTTCAGATATATAATTGATAGTATGATAGAATACTACAGAAATAAGGATGGAATTTACACTTATGATAATATAGAAAAAGGAGAAATTAAAGGAATGGAATTTGAAATAGAGTATTATCCTATAACAGGGTGGAAAATTTTTGGCAACTTCCATACCTATAAGGGCAAAAGCCTTAAAACGGATGAGTGGCTAAATGACATTCCCCCTTCTCGCTTGATTTTCGGGACTAAATTATGGAAAGGAAAAGCTTGGGGGGAGATCATTGGGATTTTCCAAAAGGAAAAAGATAACCCGGGCCCAGCTGAAATCAGAATTCCGGGATACAGTATATTTAATTTCAAAGCAGGAGTTTATTTCAGCCCCTCATTTCAATTATATTTTCACTTAATAAATATTTTTAATAAGGAATATCATGCAAGACCAGACCCGGATTCACCTTTTGAGCCTGGAAGAAGTTTCATTGTTGGAATAAATTATAATTTTTAAAATTTAATTTTGGAGGAAGGTCATGAAAAAATTTTTATTAATTAAATGTTTTCTTTTTCTATTTACTTGTTTCCTGTTTTCTCAGACTTTTGTGAATTTCAGTGATTTTTTTATCAATAAAACCATGAGAATTGACTATTATCATACTGGAGATGCAAGGGAAGAGTTCATTACCTTGGATAAAATTTATGAACAGGGAATTTGGGCAGGAAGCATAAAGAATCTGATTGATTGTTTCAATAATGGTCATTATTATGTGAAAATTTACGATTACTCCACCAATCAATTAATTTTTTCAAAGGGCTTTGATAGCTATTTTAGAGAATATAAGACAACTTCTCCAGCTTTAAAAGGAGTCAAAAGAACTTATCATGAGTCCATATTAATTCCCTTTCCTAAGGATAAAGTAATATTTACAATTGAAAAAAGAGATAAAGATAATATATTGCATCAAATTTTTGTGCAGGTTATAGATCCCAAAGGAATTGATATTATAAGAGAGCCAATATCTAAAGGAGTAAAAGTAATTGAATTTTTAAAAAATGGCGAACCCCATAAAAAAGTGGATATTGTTTTTGTTGCAGAAGGCTATACTGAAAAAGAAGAGAAAAAATTTTCTTCAGATGTTAAAAGACTTATTAAAGTTTTTTTCGCTCAGGAGCCGTATAAGTCCTATAAAGAAAGATTTAATATCCGGGGAGCTTTTCATGCTTCTGAGGAAAGCGGATGCGATGAGCCCACCCATGGAATTTTTAAAAAAACAATTTTAAATGCATCATTTAATTCACTTGGTTCTCCCAGATATTTACTTACAGAAAATAATAAAACCCTTCGAGATATTATAAGTGGTGTTCCTCATGATGCAATTATTATTTTAGTAAATACCAAGCGTTACGGAGGCGGTGGAATATATAATTTATATTGTACTGTTGTTTCCGACAATTACTGGACAAATTATATATTATTGCATGAATTCGGACATTCTTTTGGAGGTCTTGCGGATGAATATTATACCTCCTCTGTGGCTTACAATGAGTTTTATCCAAGAGGAGTTGAGCCGGTTGAACCTAATATCACTGCACTTCTGAATCCTGTGAACTTGAAGTGGAGATCTTTATGTTCACCAGGTGTAAAAATTCCAACTCCATGGGATAAAGAAAGTTTTGAAAAAATGGATAATGAATATCAGAAAATTCGGAGAGAGTTGAATAAAAAGATTGCAGAAATGAAGAGAAAAAAAGCCCCTCGAGAGGAAATAGAAAAACTGGAAAAGAAAGCCGAAAAACTTTCCAGAGAACATGCCAAAAGGGTTGATGAATTTTTGAAAAGAAGTAAAAATTATGGTATAGTTGGTGCTTTTGAAGGAGCTGGCTATTCAGCCAAAGGACTTTATCGACCAATGGTGGATTGCATAATGTTTTCAAAGGGAGTAAAGCCTTACTGTAAGGTATGTGAAAAAGCAATAATAAGGATAATTAAACATTACTCTGAATAAGGAGTTTGAATCATGAAATCGGTTCTTCTTTTAAATCCTCCTGGCGACAAATTATATATCAGAGATTATTATTGCAGTTTTTCATCAAAAGCAGACTATTACTGGCCTCCTCAAGATCTTATTGTTTTAAGCGGGATATTGAGTGAGAAATATAAGGTGGAGGTAATTGATGCGATAATCAATAAAATTTCCAAGGAGAAATGCTTAGATAAAATTCTGAATTCAGACTACAAAGCAATAATTTTTACAACAGGAACAGCCACTATGACTTCTGATATGGAATTGATGGAAAAAGTAAAAAAGGAGAAAAAAGATATTAAAATTATAGCGAGTGCTGGAATAATGAAATTTATTTATAAAGAATTTTTAAATACTTATGATTTTATTGATGGAATATTAATAGATTTTACTGAAAAAAATATTCTTTCATATATTGATAATGATTGCTCAAAACCTTTAGGGGGACTTGTTTATAGGAAAGGGAAGGAGTTAGTTGAATACAATGAAAGATTACCTATGAAATTTACAATTCCAGTTCCAAGACATGAGCTTTTTGATTTTAAAAAATATAAAATTCCTATAGCAAGAAATTTCCCATTTACTGTTGTTATTACATCCTTGGGGTGTCCTTATAATTGTGCCTTTTGCACAGCAGGTGCCTATGGATACAGGGTTAGGGAAGTTGATAATGTTATAAAAGAATTAATTTATTTAGCAGAATTAGGAATAAAAGAAATATTATTTCAAGACCCCACTTTTACAATTAATAAAAAAAGGGTAATTGAACTTTGCAAAAAAATGATTGACAATGGATTAAATTTTACATGGAGTTGTAATGCGGATATTAAATCCATGGATGAGGAAAAAATCTACTGGATGAAAAAGGCAGGCTGTCATACTGTTTCAATAGGAATAGAGAGTGGAGATGATTTGATTTTGAAAAAATATTCAAAAATGATTACTGTTGAACAGATTAGGAAGGCAATTAATCTGTTAAATAAATATAAAATAAGAATTTTGGGTTATTTCATTATTGGGCTTCCTGGAGAAACAAGGGAATCTATTTTAAAGACAATAAAATTAGCAAAAAGTTTAAAAATTGATATTGCTTCTTTTTCGATTGCAACCCCTGATATTGGAACAAGGCTCAGACAGGAGGCGATCGAGAAGGGATGGATTCCTCCTGATGCATTAAATTTTGATAGTTCTGAATTTCCAATTATAGAAACAGAAAAATTGAAAAAAGAGGAAATATGGCAATTAAGGAAAAAGGCAATAAGAGAATTTTATTTGCGCCCTTCTTATATTCTCAGAAGATTGTTTCAAATTCGTTCAATTAGAGATTTGGAAATAACCATTTCAAATGCAATTTCTCTCCTCAGTAAGTAATTCATGAAGAAATTAATTATTAATGCAGATGATTTTGGTTTAACAGGTGGTATAAATAAAGGAATTATTCTTGCTCATAAAAAAGGTATCTTGACCAGTGCTACATTAATCCCAAATATGTCTGGTTTTGAAGAAGCTGTTACATTGGCTAAGGAAAATAAAACCTTAGGAGTAGGGATTCATTTAAATATAATTAGAGGAAAACCTGTAAGTGATCCTCAAAAAGTTGAAACTCTTTTAAATAACAAAGGAAATTTTTTAACAATATATCCCTTTCTTAAAAAATTTATCTCAGGAAGGATTGAAATTAAAGAAATTGAATACGAATTCCGTGCACAGATTGAAAAAGTTTTGGAAGAAGATGTTGAAATTACCCATTTTGACAGTGAAAAGCACATCCATTCTCTTCCTCCAGTTATGAAGATAGTCATTAAATTAGCAAAAGAATATAGAATTCCACGAATTAGATTTATAAATGAATTTTGCTTATCCTTCAGTATCCGTTCTTTAAAAGCCATCATTGTTTCTTATTTAAATAAAAGAATGAAAGAGACCATCCTGAAAGCAAGAATATTGATTCCTGATAGATTTTATGGTATTTGTGAAAGTGGTAAAATGAATGTGGAGAAATTCAAAAAAATTTTTTCTAATATTTCCCCGGGAATTACAGAGATAATGACACATCCAGGCATTATTGATGATGAATATAAGAGGATCGAGCAAGAATATGGTCCCTATTATCTCGGAAAGGAGAGGGAGAAAGAATTGGAGGCATTGATTGACTCAGATCTGAAAGATATTATTAAAAAAGAAAACATCCATTTAATAAATTATGGAGATATTAAATGAAAAATAAACTGGAACCAGAAATCTCAGTAGTGGTTCCTTTTTACAATGAAGAAGAAAATATAGAAGAATTGTATAAAAGATTAACGCAGATTTTAAAAAAAATAAAAAAAAGCTATGAATTGATATTCATTGATGATGGGAGTACAGATAGAACATATGAAATTCTAAGTAAACTATATAAAAAAGATAAACATGTAAATATTATTAGATTAAAGAAAAATTTTGGTCAAACAGCTGCATTAGCAGCAGGATTTGACCATGCAAATGGCAAAATTATCATATCAATGGATGGAGACCTCCAACATGACCCAGCAGATATTCCTAAATTGCTGGATAAAATGGAAGAGGGGTATGATATTGTTAGTGGATGGAGAAAGAAAAGAGTTGATAGTTTAATATTTAGAAGAATACCTTCCCTTGTTGCTAATAGAATAATGAGATTTTTATCAGGAGTAAAAATTCATGATTTTGGCACAACCTTTAAAGTATATAAAAAAGAAGTGATAAAAAATATTCATCTCTATGGAGAGCTTCATAGATTCATTCCTGCTCTTGCGAGCAGAATGGGAGTTAGAATTACCGAGGTTCCAATAAGAAATATTGTGCGTCAAAAAGGAAAATCAAAATATGGTCTTTCAAGGGTCAGGAGAGTTTTGTTTGATTTACTTACTGTAAAATTCATTATTAGTTTTATTGACAAACCATTACAATTCTTTGGATTAATAGG